>CAMOXE010000050.1 GCA_946628865.1 uncultured Clostridia bacterium
CCGAAACGGAGAGGCGAGCATTATTTTCGAGAAATTTTAAAGTCTTCGTTTTCATATTTCACCTTACTTTTTTAGTATTATATCATAAATTTCAGCCCGTGTCTATTATTCGAGAGCATATGATAAATAATAATTGACAAACCGCACAGAATAGTATATAATATCATATGTCGATGATATAATACGGCGCTCGAAAACCCTTGCAAGTAAGTTTTCTCGCTTATATTAGTGGAATTATGGAAGAATTATTTAACGATAGCGAAAACGCTATGAATGAAACTAAAACTTTAAACGGCGAAACAAACGAACAGAAACCGCCGTTGAATAAAGCCGCTTTGATCGCCGCAATACTTAACCTCGTAGGCGGAATACTGTATATTGCCTTTACAGTTCTCTTTTTTGCGGGAATGACGAATGTCAATTCCGAAACAATGTCCGACGACCAAAAGGTAGGAATTATATTCTTTATAATATTGATTTTCCCGATATTGTTTATCACGGTTACCCCCTCGGGAATTGCGGGCGGAATATGGGGAATAGCGCGCTCAGTAATAAATTTTTTACAACTTCGCGGAGAGCATAAAAGCCGACTTTGGGTGTTGGTGGTCGGAATCGTGTTTAAAATACTCGTGGGCGTTATCGCCGGTTTCGGACTGATAATGTTTGCGTCTATGGATAAATCCATAAACCCGACTCTGTTTTACTCGGGCGCGATAGTCGGGGCGCTCGCCTTGATTTTGTCGTTTGCGGTAATCCCGTTTGAGTTTAAAGCGATAAAATAATCATAAGCGTATATCCGAGCGCGGCTCGAACGTTTCGTTCGAGCCGCGCTTTTTAAGTGTTTTAAATCAAGTGAAATTTTTAATCGCGTTTTATCAGAATTGGCGCTCGTTAGGCGAGGCGCGCGACAGTTTTCAAAAGGGAGCGTACTACTTGTACGCGGGAATTTTGAAATCCGAGCGGAACAAAGCGTAACGAGACGAATATTATATCCGCGTTTTAAAGGAATAGACGCTCGTTAGGCGAGGCGCGCGACAGTTTTCAAAAGGGAGCGTACTTTTGTACGCAGGAATTTTGAAAACCGAGCGGAACAAAGCATAACGAGATGTATATTCCTTTAAAATTTAAGTTTTCGAGCCATCAACACGCCCATAACCGACGCCATCATAAGTCCCCTCGTCCAGCCGGAGGAATCGCCCAAACAATGCAAATTCGCTATGTTGGTGTTGAAATCGTCGTCCATCTTTATCTTGTTTGAGTAAAACTTCAGTTCGGGCGAATATAACAGCGTTTCAGGACTTGCAAATCCGGGAACGACCATGTCGAGTTGCTTTATAAAATTCAATATGTTGGTAAGCGTTCTGTATGGGAGAGCGGCGGTTATATCACCCGCGACGGCGTCTGTAAGCGTCGGCTTGACGTTGGACTGCTCCAACTCTTTCTGCCAGGTACGCTTGCCCTCTAATATATCGCCGTAGCGCTGAACGAGGATATGCCCGTCGCCGAGCATGTTCGTAAGTTCGCCTATCTTTTTTGCGTATTCTATAGGCTGATTGAAAGGGTATGTGAAGTTATGCGAGCAGAGTATGGAAAGGTTGGTGTTGTCAGACTTCTTGTCCTTGAACGAATGCCCGTTGACTACGGCGAGATTGTCGTCGTAGTTCTCCTGCGCGACGTAACCGCCGGGGTTTTGACAAAACGTCCTTACCTTGTTTTTAAAAGGCGCCGGATAGCCGATGAGTTTGGATTCGTATAAAACTCTGTTTACCTCTTCCATTATCTCGTTTCTGACTTCAACTCTCACGCCGATGTCGACGGTGGATGGCTGATGTTCTATACCGTGCTGACTGCACATCGTTTCGAGCCATTCCGCGCCGCGTCTGCCCGTCGCCACGATTATCTTCTCCGCGTAGACGTCCTCTTCCTTTCCGCCTACGGATATCTTAGCGCCTTTACAGACGTTGCCTTCGATTATTACGTTTCTGCAGTCGGTATTGAACAGCATTTTCACGCCGTTTTGCAAAAGGTACTGCTCGATTGCATAGTAAATGCTCTGAGCCTTTTCCGTGCCTAAGTGCCTTATAGGACAGTCTACGAGTTTAAGCCCCGCGCCTATCGCCTTTTTGCGGATTTCTTTTATCTCTTCGGGGTGGTCTACGCCCTCGATATGCGTATCCGCGCCGAATTCGAGATATATCCCGTCCACATACGATATAGTCTGCTGAACGAGATCGTGTCCGATATGGTCGGGAAGAGCGCCGCCGACGTAACTCGACAACGAAAGTTTTCCGTCCGAAAACGCGCCCGCGCCCGAAAACCCGGTGGTTATAGCGCAGTTTTTACAGTTTATGCAATGCCCTATTTTTTGTTTGGGACACACGCGCTTTTCTATTGCCGAGCCTTTCTCGATTATCGTTATTTCTTTCTTTACGCCTTTTTTAACCAGTTCGAGCGCGGTAAATATCCCCGCGGGGCCCGCGCCTATTATAAGTATATCAGTATTCATTTCTATTCACCTTTTTCTTCGTTTTTTATGTGTACGTCGAGTTGATTGAACGGTATGCTTATTCCCGCCTCGTCAAACGCGGATTTCACGCCCTCGAACATCGAAAAATACACTTCCCAATAATCTTCGGTACGCGTCCAGCCCTTAAACGATAATACGACGCTGCTTTCGCCGTGTCCGCTTACCCTGCAAATCGGAGCGGGATCTTTAAGTACCTTTTCGTTTTTCGCCGCAACCGACAAAACTACGGATTGCGCCGCTTTGAAATCGTCCGTATACGAAATGCCGAAGTCTATATCCACGCGTCTCGTGGTCTTTGCGGTATAATTGATTATCGTGCCGTTTGCAAGCGTTCCGTTCGGAAGAGATATGACCTTATTGTCAAGCGTTCTTACCTTCGTGTATAAAAGCCTTATGTCCTCGACCGTGCCGCTAACGCCTTGCGCCTCGATATAGTCGTCTAAAGCGAACGGTCTCGCAACGATAATGAGTATTCCGCCCGCAACGTTCGACAGAGCGCCCTGAAGCGCAAGCCCGAGCGTTACGCCGAGCGAAGTTATAAGCGCGGTAACGCCGGAAGTTTCCACGCCGAGATATGCAAGCAGCGCCACCACTATTAGCGTCTTTAACGCGTAGGATATCGTTTTTTGCAAAGTTTTGGCAATGGTCTTATCGAAACCGCGTCTGTCGTTGATTTTCTTTATCCAACCGACGATCACGTTTACGAGCGCAAAGCCGACTATGAGCATCACGATTGCCATAACTATCTTCACGCCGGCTGTTGAACACCAATCCCAGATATAGTCGAGAAGTTCCTCCGCTGAATTTATCGCAAGTAAGTTATTCATTTACACCTCGCCGATACAGATATCTTCTTTCAAAAAACAGCGCGAACGTCGTGAGCGACAGCGCTAAAAGCAGCACCGCCAAAGATTTAGTCGTCTTTTGTCTGCCGTCGGCGTACAGGTTGCCCTTGCTCGTAAACCACGTTCCGCCGTCGTATTCGACCTTGACGACGTCGCCGTCTATCGATAACACCTTAACTTTCGTCTTATCGCTTAAAAGAACGCTTTCGCCGCTTAAATCCGCGTTTTCCCGGACGGCCGCGCCGCCTTTTAAGTAGATATACGCGGATCGTATTTCCTCTTCGGACTTTTCTTTAGCCAAATGCGAAAGCAAAAATTGCTTACGGATATAGCCGTTGCCGTTTTCGGTCTTTACGGCGTAATAATCGTTGCCGTTAAATGTAACCTCGCCTGAAACGAGCAGTTTTGCATGCGCTTTGGCAGAGGCGGATTTATAGCATAATTCTTCTACGGGAACAGAATACGCGTTGAAGTCCACCGCGGCGAACATGTACAGTTCTTCGTCGCACGGCGAAAGTTTAAACGCGGTTTCGCCGTCTATATCCGAGTTTCTCGCTATCGCCCGCGCCCCGCCGCTTATTACGAGCGAATACTTATCGTTTATTTCAAATACCGCGTAGTCTTTCGGCTTGGAAACGGACATTTCGGTATAATCGAAGTATTTTTCGTATTTATCCGTTACCGAAAAGGTCTTGGAATTATCTTTCAGCCTTGCAAAAACCGTATTTTCGTCGTAACCGACGGAAAATCCGTCCGGAACCGAGATGCTGCCCGGAGTTGAAATCCGCATATCCTCCGCTTTGGAAGATTTAAGTATCAAGCCTTTAAACAGGAAGTACGCCGTTTCGGAATTGTACGAAAGACACATCGAAACGCTGTCCTCCGTCATGCCAGACAGGTTGTCGGAGAGTTTCAATGTCTTTGAAAAAATCTCTTCGCCGCCCGCATAGCACTCTATTTTATTCCCCGAATACTCGGCGTAAAGTTTTCCGTCCATATCTGTCTGGAGTTTACAAAGCGTTTCGCCGTTTTTGCCGCGGATATACAGCGGCTCGGCAACGCCGAGTTCGTAAAACTTAAACTCCTCCCCGTCCTCGACGGCGTAGTAGACGTTTCCGAACACGTCCGCCGTGATTTTAAGCGCGTGCGACAGCGAAACGTCCGGCTTATAGTCCACTACCTTATAGTCGCTCGTTTTCGCGTCGATTTTTTTAATGATAGGATAAATCTCGCCGTCGTTCAGTTCCTCGATCAAAACGAAAAACTCTCCGTCCGAATAAGATATCGCTTTCACGTTTGAACAGTCTATATTTTTTTTATTCTCGATTCCGAGAATTTCGCCATAGCCGACGATCTCGTCGAGATACAGCGTACCCGAACGATAGTACAGAATTTTCCCGCCGCCCACGGCAAAGACGTCCGTTACGGCGCTAAGATAAATCGCGTTATAGGTGTTTACGCCGTTTATATCGTTTATCACGACTATTCTGTCGCCGTCGAGCGCGTAGATTTTGTCCCCGTCCACGCACAAGTCTTTAACGCCCGCCGAAAGACGGTTTATCGCTTTAGAGTTAGTCGTTATAGCGAACTTGGTAAACGAATTGTCCGTAAGGTCGATTTCCTGCACGGCGTTTATCGCGCCGTCTACCACCCAAAGCCCCTTGCCCGTCACGCAAACGCCCTTCGGGTCGTAAACGCCGCCGAGGTCCTGTTCTTCGTCGGCGGAAATGTCCGCTATTTGCCGAACGGATTTCTCGGTTACGCTTAAAGCGTATATGCCGCTGTTGCACGAATAGTATATTTCGCCGTCGCCACTTTCCGCGATAGAACGTATTCCGGTTACGTTCCGCCAAAGCACTTCCGACTTTTTTTCGGTCGTATCGTAGCGGTAAATATCGCCTATATCCGTAGTGTAGTAGACGTTTCCGTCGGCGGAATACAGTAAATTGACCGTATTGATTTGGTCTATGGCGTTATATTCTTCCGCCTTTAAACGGAAAGTTTCGGCGCTTTCGTCTATCTCGTTAAAACGCACGCCGTTATTGTCGTTGGTAAGCAAGACGTTCCCCGAAACGGAAAAGCCCAGACTGCTGTATATGCCCGTATAAACCGGAACGTTTGCCCAGGTAGGTTCGGAAAAACCAGTAATGTCTATCGAATAAATCCTGGACGCATAGAGAAACAGTATATAATTTTTATACTTATCCACCACCGTAACGGGTTTACCGTCGGTAATTGCGCTTACGTCTATTTTGGAAAACTTCTCGTTGCGGTATATTATTATCTCGTTTTCGTGCGAGATCGCAACCACTTCCGCGCCCTCTTCGTCAGAGTATCGGCAAATGGCGTAGGGGTTATCGAGTTTGTAGTATTGAAGATAACTCGTCGGCAAAAATATACCCGTTTCTATTCCGCTCTCTTCGCTTTCTACGGCAAAAGCCGCCGTAGCCTTTATAGGCAGCAGCGAAAGCGCGGTTATTAACGACAAAATTACGAGTATATATCTTTTCATACATATAGTATAACACCAACGCGCACGAAAAAGCAAGTTTTTTTCCGGAAATGGAAAAATATTTATTTACTCCCCGCGTGAGATTGATTTTTTGGATAAAATATAGTAAAATAGCATTGATGTTAAAGGTAAAAAGCGTTAAAAAAGGCGGCGTCGGCTACGAAATAGGCATTCGCGGCGGCGACGAAATACTCGCGTTCGACAACTTCCCCGTCGTGGATATTTTAGACTATCTCTATTACGACGACAAAGAACGTTTTACGATAACCGTCAGACAATCGAACGGCGACGTTTCGACCTGCGAGATAGAAAAGGACGACGACGAAACTCTCGACCTTACGTTTGTAAGCGATAATCTTGAAATAAGGACTTGCCGCAACAACTGCGTATTCTGTTTCGTCGATCAGATGCCCGTCGGCATGCGAGAGTCGCTTTACCTTAAAGACGACGACTATCGCCAAAGTTTCCTCTGCGGAAACTTCGTAACGCTTACAAATATAACCGAAGAGGACGCGGAGAGAATAATTCGGCTGAATTTAAGTCCGCTGTATATCTCTATCCACACGATGAACGGCGAACTGAGAAAACAAATGCTCAGAAACCGCTTTGCGGACAAGACTATCGAATACGTCAAACGCTTTGCAAAAAGCGGAATTACGATGAACACGCAGATCGTTCTCGTGCCGGACTACAACGACGGAAAGGAACTCGAATACTCCGCTAAAGAACTGTTTGCGCTCTACCCCGCCGTGCAGACCATGGCGGTAGTACCCGTCGGGCTTACTAAGTACAGAGACGGGCTTACTCCGCTTAAAAATCTCGATAAAAACTACGCTATAAGCGTTTTAACGCAGATTTCCGCACTTAATAAAGAGTTTAAAACAAACTTCATCCAGCCCGCCGACGAGTTCTATTTCAAGGCGGAACTCCCCGTCGAGCCGTATGCGTTTTACGGGAGTTTCCCGCAGATAGAAAACGGCGTGGGCATGACCGCGAAATTCTTAAAGGAACTCAAATCTGCCGTTAAACCCGCCGTATTCAATAAAAGACTTCTGCTCGTTTGCGGGACTTCGGCGGAAAGGTTTATCGAAAGCATGACGAAACTTGCCGCAAGTTATATCGAGGGGCTTACCGCGCGCGTTATGGCGGTTGAAAACGAATTTTTCGGGAAAACGGTAAACTGTACGGGGCTTTTAACCGGCGGGGACATAGCCGCCGCGGCGATTAAATACGCCGAAAAACACGGATATGACTACGATTATCTCGTCTTGCCCGCGAACACTTTAAGGCAAGGCACGGAAATATTTTTGGACGATATGACTGTTTCGCAGTTGTCCGAGAAAATAGGAAAAGAAGTATTGATAACCGACGGAACGGGTAAAGGCTTTTACGACGTTTTAGCCGGTAAAGGAGTAAAAAATGGCTAAACCACTGGTCGCGATAGTAGGTAGACCGAGCGTCGGCAAGTCCACGTTTTTCAACAAGGTTTCGGGCAAAAAGATTTCTATCGTAGAGGATACGCCGGGCGTTACCCGCGACAGGCTTTACGCCGACGCGGAATGGTGCGGCAAGGCGTTTACGCTGATCGATACCGGCGGAATAGAACTTAAATCTTCGGACGAGATGTGGCAACACATCAAAAAGCAGGCGGACATCGCAATCGATACCGCAGACGTCATCATATTCTTCTGCGACGCGAAAACCGGGCTTACCGCCGCCGATTACGACGTGGCAACCATGCTCCGCCGCTCCGGAAAACCCATCGTTCTCGCCGTAAACAAACTCGACAACTACCGCGAGGACGTCTTGTTCGATTTTTACGAACTCGGACTCGGGCAGCCGATAGGTATCTCCGCCGAGCAATCTAAGGGTATAGGCGATTTATTGGACGAAGTGTGCGCGGATTTCGACAAAGTCGACATAGAAGAGGAAGAGGGGCTTAAAATCGCGATAGTCGGTAAACCCAACGCGGGGAAATCGAGGCTAACAAACCAACTTTTAGGCTACGACAGGACTATCGTTTCAGACGTTGCGGGAACGACGCGCGACGCCGTGGATACGCCCATCGAAGTTGACGGCAAAAAATACGTTCTTATAGACACCGCGGGGATAAGGAAGAAAAAGGCGGTCGACGAGGATATAGAATATTACAGCGTGCTACGCTCGCTCGCCGCGATACGCCGCGCGGACGTTTGCCTTATAGTTATCGACGCGGCGGAGGGAATAACCGAACAAGACGTAAAGATAGCGGGATACGTTCACGAACAAGGCAAGCCGTCTATAATAGTTATGAATAAGTGGGATAAGGTCGATAAAGACACCTATACTGTGAACAAATTCGAGGAAAAATTGAAAAACGAACTCGCGTTTATGAGTTACTATAAATCGGTGTACGTCTCGGCGAAATTCGGACAGAGAGTAAACAAGATATTAACGCTCGCGGAAGAAGTGTACTTAAATGCCTCGAAACGAATAACCACGGGAACTTTGAACGACGTTTTAGGCGACGCGATCCGCGCGACAGAGCCGCCGACGAAAAACGGCAGGCGGTTAAAAATATACTATATGACTCAAGACGGAGTAACGCCGCCGACGTTTATCGTGTTCGTAAACGACGGAGAACTTATGCATTTTTCATACAGACGGTTTTTGGAAAACACTTTGCGTAAGGCTTTCGGTTTTGAAGGCACTCCGATACGGATATTCGTACACGAGAAAAACGAAGATTAAACTCATTATAAAAAACGCGCCGTCCGCAAAATTGCGGACGGCGCGTTTTTTTCAGGCATATATAATTTTTATTCGTTCTCACCCTTGTTTTCACCTTTCGGGTCGCAATGGCAGCAATGCGAACACGTTCCGTTAGACGGACACGACGAGCAGCCTTTGCCGGACTTTTTGTCCTTGACGAGTTTTATTATTATAAGCGTTACTATCGCTATAAGCGCGATAACTATGATTATATTGCCTATATTTGCCTTTATCCAATCTAACATAATTCTTACTTCAATTTCTGAGATTCTTGATATTTTTTGATGAACAACATATAGATTATAAATCCGAGCAGGGCGAGCGCAACTATAAATCCGAAGATATTGAAGTTGCCGTTAAATACGCCGCCGAACTGATTTATCATAAGCGCTATCGAGTATGCGAACAACGTCTGATAGCCTATCGCGAACCACGTCCACTTTGCGCTGTTCATTTCGCGCTTTATCGCGCCGATTGCCGCAAAGCAGGGTGCGCAGAGCAGGTTGAACACCAAGAACGCATATCCGCTTACTCCGCTGAACGCCTGTGAAAGCGCACCGTATACCGTGCTTTCGCCGCTGCCGTAAAGTATACCCATAGTTCCGACGATGTTCTCTTTCGCAACGAGTCCCGTAACAGACGCAACGGTCGCTTGCCACGTTCCGAATCCGAGCGGAGCGAATATCCAGGCTATTGCCCTTCCTATCGCTGCGAGAATCGAAGAATCGAGTTGGTCCTCGGTAAGGTATCCGAATTTGCCGTCGACTACTCCGAAGAAGGACAAGAACCATACTACGATACTCGATAAAAGTATGATTGTTCCCGCCTTTTTGATGAACGCCCAGCCGCGTTCCCACATCGAACGGAGAAGGTTTTTAACCGTCGGCAAGTGATATGCGGGAAGTTCCATAACAAACGGCGCGGGGTCGCCCGCGAACATCTTCGTCTTTTTAAGCATGATACCCGAAATAATTACCGCCGCCATACCGATAAAGTACGCCGAGGTCGCAACGAGTGCCGAGCCGCCGAAGAGCGCGCCCGCTATCATCGCGATGAACGGAAGTTTCGCGCCGCACGGAATAAACGTGGTGGTCATTACGGTCATGCGTCTGTCGCGCTCGTTTTCTATCGTTCTGGACGCCATTATTCCCGGAACTCCGCAGCCCGTAGATATGAGCATGGGTATGAAAGATTTACCGGAAAGACCGAATTTTCTGAATATTCTATCGAGTACGAACGCAATTCTCGCCATGTACCCGCAAGCCTCTAAGAACGCAAGGAGTAAGAACAAAACGAGCATTTGCGGAACGAATCCGAGTACCGCGCCGACGCCTGCGATTATGCCGTCTAATATAAGACCTTTAAGCCAGTCGGCGGCGTTTACCGCGTCGAGGAGTTTTTCTACAAGTACCGGTATTCCGGGTACCCATACTCCGTATTCTTCCGGAGTCGGAGCGCCGTAGTTTTCTTTATACTCTTTATCGAGATAATTCGCTATAGCCTCTTTTAAGTCGTCTTTATTCGCCTCGTGTTCCGTCGTTTCGAGCGTTTCTTCGTCCTCGGTAACGTAAGTTACTTTCGCGTCGGCGGGAGTAGCAAGCAAAACACTTTCAAGCGCCTCTTTAGCGCCCGCCTCGTCGAATTCTTCGGATTCGGTATCGATTGCGTCCGCCGTTTCTTCGGTGCCGTATTTTTCGATAAACGCGGCGATTATCTCGTCGGCGTCGCCGTAATTTTCGGCTGCCTCTTCGTATTTCGCGTCGCCTATTCCGATCAAGTGATAGCCGTCGCCGAACAATCCGTCGTTAGCCCAATCCGTAGCCGCTTGACCTACCGTTACCATCGATAAAAAGTAAACGAGGAACATTATCGCCGCAAATATCGGCAAAGCCGCCCAGCGGTTCGTCACTACCTTGTCTATTTTATCCGATACGGAAAGTTGACCCGCTTTATGCTTTTTATAGCAGTTTTTCAAAAGTTCGGCGATATAGACGTATCTCTCGTTGGTTATAATGCTCTCTGCGTCGTCGTCGAGTTCTTTTTCGGCGTTTACTATATCGTTTTCGATATGGTCAAGTACGGATTTATCCACGCCGAGTTTTTCTATCGCCTTTTCGTCGCGCTCGAATATCTTTATCGCGTACCAGCGCTGTTGCTCTTCGGGAAGATTATGTACCGCCGCCTCTTCGATATGCGCTATAGCATGCTCTACCGCGCCCGAAAACGTGTGCATCGGAACGGTCTTGCCGTTTTTCGCCGCTTCTACCGCCGCATCCGCCGCCTTTTGTATGCCGGTCTCTTTAAGCGCGGATATCTCGACTATCTTACAACCCAAACGTCTGGATAATTCTTCCACGTTTATCTTGTCGCCGTTCTTTTTGATGACGTCCATCATATTAAGCGCGATAACTACCGGTATTCCGAGTTCGGTAAGTTGCGTCGTCAGATAGAGGTTACGCTCTAAGTTCGTCGCGTCGATAATGTTGAGTATCGCGTCCGGGCGTTCGCCCACTAAGTAATTTCTCGCGACTACTTCTTCCAAAGTATACGGCGAAAGCGAATATATTCCCGGTAAGTCTACTATCGTTACGCCTTCAGCCCTTTTGAGTTTACCCTCTTTTTTCTCGACCGTAACCCCCGGCCAGTTTCCTACAAATTGATTAGACCCCGTCAACGCGTTAAAAAGCGTCGTTTTACCGCAGTTCGGGTTTCCCGCAAGTGCAATTCTTATCTCAGACATCTTCCACCTCTATAAGTTCGCAGTCCGCTTTGCGGAGCGAAAGTTCATATCCTCTTACCGTAACTTCCATGGGATCGCCGAGCGGCGCGACTTTTCTTACCGTTATAGTCGTACCCTTGGTTATTCCCATATCCATTATCCTGCGCTTTAACGCGCCTTCGCCGCCGAGTTTTACAACCCTTGCGGTCTTGCCGATCGCTACGTCTCTTAATGTCATACGTTACTCCTTATATCATTATTTTCATCGCCATCTCTTTACTTATGGCAACTCTCGTTTCCTTTACGTTTATTATCACGTTACCGCCTTGCGACGTGATCACGCTTATCTCCGCCCCCGCTACGAACCCCATATCCTCGAGGTGTTTCTTCGTTTCGGGCGTTCCGCCCACCTTCTTGATTATGTTCTTTTCGCCTACGTCCGCGAAAGTCAATGGCATCATAACACTGTTCTCCGTTGTTAGTCTTAATTAACATTTGGTTTAAAAAAACAAAGTTTTCCGAAACCTTTCGCATAGAGTTTACCATAACTAACGGCGTTTGTCAAGTGTTAGTTGTAACTAATTTTAATTTTTTTAAAATTTTTTTTAATTTGAAACAGGTTGCCAAAACGCTTGAAAACATTTATTTATATTGTTATAATGTTAATAGATATGCGAAATTTAAGAAAAATATTATCCATATATAAAAAAGAAATTATTCTCGCGCCCCTGTTTAAGTTGGCGGAAGCGGCGCTCGAACTCGTAATTCCGATAATTGTGGCGGATATTATAGACCGCGGAGTAAACGGTAAAGACGTTTCGGCGGTTTACGGCGAAGTTTCGCTTATGCTCGTTCTCGCCGCCGTCGGGCTTGGGTTTTCGATAGCGGGTCAATACTTTTCCGCCCGCGCCGCCACGGGCTTTTCACACGACGTGAGAAGTCGGCTTTATTCTTCGTTTTTATCGCGTTCGGCGGCGTATACGGATAAAATCGGCGTTTCGGCTATGGTAACGCGCATGACGAGCGATCTCGATCGCATGCAAAGCGGCGTAAATTTAACTCTGCGACTGCTGCTCAGGTCGCCGCTCGTGGTTTTCGGAGCGTTTATCGCCGCGGCGATAATAAATTTAAGAATTTCGCTCGTAGTACTCTCGGCTATTATAGTTCTGTTCGTCGTCGTCGGGATAATTATGCGGGCGTCGGCAAAGCGGTATTATTCCGCTCAGCAAAAACTCGACGACGCCTCGCTTATAGCGCGCGAAAATCTTACCGGCGTAAGGGTTATACGCGCTTTCGGCGCGGAAAAGGACGAAACCGAAAAATTCAACGCTTTTACCGCTATGCACGAAAAACTCTTAAACGCCGCGGCAAAAATTTCGCTCGCTTTAAACCCGCTGACTTTCGCAATAGTAAATCTCGCGGTGATAGCGATATTTTTTGCGGGCGGCAAGGCGGTGGATAACGGCGTTATATCGCAAGGAAAGGTCGTGGCGCTATACGACTATATGTCGCAGATACTCGTCGAACTCGTAAAACTCGCGTCGCTTACCGTAACGGTTTCCCGCGCGCTCGCCTCCGCTCGAAGAATAGAAAGTATACTCTCTTTCAAAGAGGAAAAGCCGACCGCAACCGAAGCGACTTCAAACGCGTATATCGAATACAGATCGGTTTCGGTAAACTATGGAACGGTGCGGGCGCTTTGCGACGTTTCCTTTACGGTAAATAAAGGCGAAACGATAGGCGTAATCGGCGGCACGGGCAGCGGCAAATCTACGCTCGTGAATTTATTGCCGAGGATATACGATTGTTCGGACGGCGAAGTTATCTTCCAAGGCAAAGACGTCAAGTCCTACGACGAAAAATATCTCAGAAATATAATCGGCATAGCCTTGCAAAAGCCCGCCTTGATGAAAGGCACTATCCGCTCTAATATTTTAATGGGAAATCCCGAGGCGACCGACGAGGATGTCGCGCGGGCGCTCAACTTGGCGCAATGCGACGATATTATAGCCGCCAAATCGAACGGCATAGACGAAGAAGTCGAACAAGGCGGAAGAAATTTCTCCGGCGGACAGCGCCAACGCCTTGCACTTGCAAGAGCGATAGTAAAAAATCCGGAGATTTTGATACTGGACGACACTTCCTCCGCCCTCGATTATCTTACCGACCTGAAACTCCGCCGAGCGCTCAAAACTCTTGAAAACACCACTACGTTTATCGTTTCGCAAAGGACTTCCACGGTAAAGGGCGCGGACAAAATTATCGTTTTAAGCGAGGGCAAAATCGTCGGAGAAGGCACTCACGCCGAACTTATGGATAACTGCCCGCTATACAGAGAGATAGCGCTTTCGCAAACAAAGGAGGCGTTATGAAAAAATTCTCGGCAAGACTTTGGCAGGAACTGAAAAATTACAAATCCGCACTCGTTTTCTCGCTTACCTTTTCCGTATTCAGCGTTTTGGGAACGCTCGTCCTGCCCGTTTTTTACGGCAAGATTACCGACGCGATAGTAAGCGAAGGAAACGTAGACTTTAAGGCGATGCTCATCTTCGCCGCGTTTGCGCTCGGCACTATTTTACTCGTCGCCGTCTGCGAACGCATAACCGACGTTTTGGGCAATAAAATGGCTAACGGCGTTACTAAAAACGTGAGAAACGCCGCGTTCAAGGCTTTACAAAACGCTCCGCTCAAAAACTTGGACAGGCGTTCGGTCGGCGACGTTTTAAGCGTGGAGATCGGCGACGCCGACAAGATGGCGGACGGGCTTTTACTCGGCTTTTCTAAGTTTTTCACGGGTATTCTTACGATTATCGGAACGCTTATATGTCTGTTTTCGATAAACTATCTCGTTGCGCTCGTGGTCGCGGTCATAACCCCCGTATCAGTTCTTACGGCGAAATTCATAACCGAGAGAACTTACAAACACTTCACGGCGCAATCTAAAGCCGCGGGCAAACAGTCCGCGCTTATTGAAGAGAGTTTTTCCAATCTCAACACGCTGAAAGCGAATAATTGCGAACGCGAATTTGAAAACAAATTTGCCAAAGCGAACTCCGAATTAAGGGGCGCGGCGTTTAATGCGGTATTCTATTCGTCGCTGACTAATCCTACGACGCGGTTTATAAACGCCGCGGTGTATCTTGCGGTTACCTTTGTCAGCGCTTTATTGGCGATAAAGACCTCTGATTCAGCTATTACCGCGGGCGTTATTCTGTCGCTGCTGAGTTACGTCAACAGATATACCAAGCCGTTTAACGAGATAACTTCGGTTCTGACCGAGATAACCGCGGCAAAGGCGAGCGCGGAAAGGCTGTTTGCGATAATCGACGGCGAAACCGAAACCGACGGCGAAATAGAAAGCGAAATCACGGGAAACGTCGAGATGGACCGCGTAAGTTTTTCATACGATAAAAGTCGGGAACTTATAAAAGATTTGTCTTTAAAAGTCGAACGCGGAACGAAAGTGGCGATCGTCGGACCTACCGGCGCGGGGAAATCCACTCTTATCAACTTATTGATGCGGTTTTACGACGTAGACGGCGGGAAAATCACGGTCGACGGCATAGACGAACGAAATTATCGGCGCGTGTTTTTAAGAAGGAATTTCGGTATGGTCTTGCAGGAGACCTGGATAAGAAAAGGCACTATACGGGAGAATTTAACGCTCGGCAATAAAGACGCGTCCGAAGACGAGATACTTTCGGCTTGCAAAGCGGCGAGCCTCGACGGGTTTATTTCTCGGCTCAGTCTCGGTCTGGATACGGTTATCGACGAGGATGGATTATCACAAGGTCAGAAACAACTTATCTGTATTGCGCGGGTTATGCTCGTATCTCCGCCTGTACTTATCCTCGACGAGGCTACGTCGAATATCGATACCATGACGGAGATGCGTATTCAGTCCGCGTTTTACGCGCTCACGAAGGGCAAAACGTCGTTCATCGTAGCGCACAGGCTATCGACTATCCGCTCAGCGGACGTCATACTCGTAATGGATAAAGGCAACGTCGTAGAGCAGGGAACTCACGCGCAACTGCTTGAAAAAGGCGGATTGTACAAGGAAATTTACGACAGTCAATTCGAGGGAGAAACTTGAATAAAAAATCGTTAAAAATATAGAAAAAACGCTTGACAAAAATTTTAGCATATGGTATCATATACGAGCATTGAGAGAAAAAACGGGGTGTAGCGCAGTTGGTAGCGCACGTGGTTTGGGACCATGGGGTCGGGAGTTCGAGTCTCTTCACCCCGACCAAGCAAAACCGTTTACAAAGCGGACCTTTAGCTCAGTTGGTTAGAGCAACCGGCTCATAACC
>CAMOXE010000051.1 GCA_946628865.1 uncultured Clostridia bacterium
ACCTTTCATTTTCCTTTTTCGCTATTGCCTCGGCGACCTTTATACCGTCTATCGCCGCGCTCATTATTCCCCCCGCATAACCGCAGCCTTCGCCGCATGGATAGAGATTTTCAACGCTTACGCTTTCGTAATTTTCGCCACGGAGTATTCTGACGGGACTTGAAGATCTCGTTTCAACGCCCGTAAGCACCGCGTCGCCGCAGTCGAAACCCTTGAGTTTTTGTCCCATATCCTTTATGCCCGATTTTAAGTTCTCGATTATCGGTTTTATATACACGCCGCCAAGATCCGCAAACTCGTAGCCTATGGGATAAGTCGGTTTTACCCGTTTAAGCGCCGTAGTCTTTATTCCGTCGAAAAAGTCCTTTAAAGTCTGGACGGGCGCATTATAATTGCCTCCTCCCAGCAAAAACGCCTTTTTCTCGATTTCCCGCTGCATCTCCGCCCCGCCAAGCACGCCCTTGGGGAAATCCGACGGATATACCTCGCAAAGCACCGCGCTGTTGGCGTTCTCGCCCGCGCGGGCGTATAAACTCATACCGTTCGTTACCACTCCGTTTTCTTCCGACGACGACGGTATAACGTATCCTCCCGGACACATACAAAACGTGAAAACCCCGCGAGTTCCTTTTCTGCTTGACAATCTGTAATCCGCCGCGGGGAGCAGCGCCGCAAACTTTTCGCCGTACTGCGCCAGCGAAATTTCGCTTTGCAAATGCTCTATTCTAAAGCCCATCGCAAACGGCTTAGGCTCGATTATCGCGCCCGCGGACAACACGGTTTTAAAGGTGTCTCTCGCGCTATGACCGATTGCGAGGACTATCCTGTCGCACTCTATCTCGCCTGCGTCAGTAATCGCCGCCCCGACTTTGCCCCTACTCGTCTTTACCCCGACAAGTTTCGCGGAAAATTTCACTTCTCCGCCGAGGCGTTCTATTTCCCGTCTTAAATTCTTGACTACCGACGGCAACCTGTCGCTGCCTATATGCGGCTTAGATTCCCACTCTATCTCCTTCGGCGCTCCGAAAGAAACGAAATCCGACAGTACTCTTCGCGTAAACTCGCCCGAAACGCCGCTCGCAAGTTTTCCGTCCGAAAACGCGCCCGCGCCGCCTTCCCCGAACTGAATATTGCTGTTTTCGTTTAATATTCGCTCGTTTACGAACTTATAGACCGACTTTTTGCGGTCGTCCACGTTTTCTCCGCGCTCTAAAACTATGGGCTTATACCCCGCCCGAGCAAGGTAAAGCGCGCAAAACATTCCGGCGGGTCCAAACCCCGCGATAACGGTTTTGCCGCCGCGGCAAGGTAAAAGAGTAAAGGGCTTATCCTCTGTTTCTCTATCCGATATTTCCGCGCTGAAAACGTATTTGACGTCTTGTTTATCCCTTGCGTCGACAGACTTCTTCAGTATTCTGAATTGTTTTACCGCAGATCTCTGCAATCTCGATTTTTTCAAACAAATCTCGAACACTTCGTTTTCGCTTTTGCCTATCGGCAGTTTTATCCCGTCTATCCGCATACTATATCGTCCGCCGCCGAGCGCGCCGAGGAATACGCCCATTGCAGATTGTAACCGCCGCAATCCCCGTCCACGTCGAGCATTTCTCCTATAATATAAAGTCCTTTGCAGTATTTACTTTCAAAAGTCCGCTCGTCGACGCCGGAAAATTCCACGCCGCCGCGAGTTACTTGCGAATAGTCGAAACCGAGCGTTCCCGCAATAGGCAAAACGAAATTTTTAAGCGCCTTTGCGATTTTTTCGGCGGTTCTTTCGTTAAATTCTGTTATATTCGCGTATTTCAAAACCGCTCTGCCTATTTGTTTGTTTATTACGCCGGAAAGTGCGTCCTGCGCCGCAACGAACGGCAACGCGGATTTCTTTTTTAAAAACTCCGCGATTTCCCCCTCGCTTTTATCCGGCAGGAATTCTATTTTAAGTTCCGCACCGGAAAGTCCGACAGCGTAAGACGAAAGGAAAAACGCCGTGTTTCCGCTTACGCCGTACTCCGTGAACAGGACGTCGCCGACGGTTTTCGCCAAGGTTTTGCCGTTATATGTTACGCTCGCCGCTACGTTTTGCTTAAGACCTTTCAGCCCGCGTATCGGCTCGATCGCGGTCTTTATCTGCACCAAAGAGGGATACGTTTCCGTAATTTTATGTCCGAAGGCGCAAGCGAGCGAATACGCCGTGCCGTCCGTTCCGTATTGTTTTTGCGATTTTCCGCCGCAGGATAGCACGACTTTTTTAGCGCGGTATTCCGCCTTGTCGGTTTTGACGACGAAATTATTTCCCGACTTTTTTATCTCTATACATCTTTCGCCCGTTATCTCGGCAGCACCGCTAAAACCGAGTTTATTCCGCAATGCGTCGAGGAGAGAAGAGGCTTGAAAACTCGACGGGTACACCCTTCCGTTTTCACTTGCGCTGTATACGCCGAGCGATGAAAAATAGTCGATAATCGACTTATTGCCGTATTTTTCTATCGCGAACGCCGCTTTATTGTCTTTGACGGAATGGTAGTTTTTATAGGACACTTCTTCGTTGGTAAAATTGCCTCTGCCGTTGCCGGTGGAAAGAATCTTCTTGCCCACTCTGTCGTTCCGCTCTATTACGGCGACTCCGCCCGGATATTTTTCGGATATTCTTTCAGCGGCAATAAGCCCCGAAAATCCGCCTCCGATAATTATCGTTTCATAATCTTTCATAATTTTATTTTAGCACATTTCCTTTGAAAAAGAAATAATTTCACACAACCTTTATAATTGATAAACCTATTTTATTTGACTAAAGTTTAAATTTTGTATTATAATATTGTATATAATACGGAGAAAAGGCGATGCAGACCATAATCGACTATCTTAAGACAACTTACAGCGCAAGGCAACTTGCGTTTCTTGCCGTACTCGGAGGCTTACTCGCGATAGGTCTTATAATTTCTTTGTCGCTTGCCGTTATTTCCACTTGTAAAAAAATTCGGCGTAAAAAACTTTATCTGGAAACTGAGATTTCCGAAACTTATCTCTTATACGCGCATTTGTGCGACGAATTGATAGAATTTACGGAGCGCGGAGAAGAGAAGTCGCCCGAACTCGAAAAACTGACCGCCGAAATAGACGACTGCGAACAAAAACTTAAAGACTTGCTTAGAGGCAAGGATTTAAGCGCCGCGAAAACGATTGCCGAGCGCAATCTCGAAAGGCAAAAAAATATCATCAAAAAAGCGGACGTACAGATAGAAGAGCAAAACAGAATAAAACTCGATTACGAAACCCCGGAGGCGAACTTTTTGGACGACGACGCGATAGAAGAAGTAAAGACGATATTCGCCGACGCCGACAAGCCTTTTACCGAGGAAGTCGCGCAAGCCGAGGAAAACCGACCCGAGCCGCTGCCGAAATGGATAATAACGACGGACGACGGGAGTTATTCGGCGGAACTGATAATAGGCGAAAACAAAGTGTTGACCTCGTCCGTATACAAGAGTTTGAGCGGCGTCAAAAGCGCGATAACAACGATAAAAAACAACGTCTTAAACGGCAACGCCGTCGTGACGATGGAAGAAAAGAAATTTTTGATTAAAGTGTTTTCAGCAAGCGGCAGAGTTATAGCCGTCGGCGAAAAGTTCGATTTGAGTACGGACGCAAACGAGGCGAAAAGCCTGTGCGAAGAATATATCGAAAAAGCGCCGTTTACGATATCCGACGACGATATTTAAATCGTATTTAAAAAGCGCGGGCGATTTCGCCCGCGCTCTTTAAATACAAATTATCGTTTCAATGAATTTATGAATTTTTCTATCCTCGCCATCGCCTCTTTTAACGCGGCTAAAGAATACGCATACGATATACGCACAAACCCCTCTCCGCTCTCGCCGAACGCAGTTCCGGGAACAACCACGACTTTTTCTCTTTGCAACAGTTCGGTGGCGAATTCTTCGGACGTCATGCCGAAATCCCCTATATACGGAAAGACGTAAAACGCACCCTTAGGCTCGAAACACTTCAGGTTTAAGCGATTGAACTCGCTTAACAGATAACGCCGCCTCGCGTCGTACTCGTCGCGCATTTTTTCCACGTCCTCGTCGCCGCGCTTTAAAGCCTCTATCCCCGCATACTGACTCGGCGTGGACGCGCACATTATTACGAATTGATGAATCTTTTTCATCTCGTCCATAATGCTCCTGTCCGCCATAACGTAGCCGAGTCTCCAACCCGTCATAGAAAAGGTCTTTGAAAATCCGTTTACCGTTATCGTGCGCTCGCGCATACCCGGAAGTGAGCCTATAGAGCAATGAACTCCGTCGTAAGTCAGTTCGGAGTATATCTCGTCGGACAAAACGAGCAGGTCGTTTTTTATGACTATATCGGCAATCTTTTCAAGGTCGCTTTTAGTCATTATCGCGCCCGTGGGGTTGTTGGGATAGTTTAAAATCAGTATCTTCGTCTTAGGGGTTATCGCCGTCTCCAACTCCTCGGGAGTAAGTCTGAAATCGTTTTCGTCTTTGAGTTTTATCTTCTTTACCACCCCGCCGGATAAAACCACGTCCGGCTCGTAGCAAACGTAAGACGGATCTAAAACTATAACCTCGTCGCCGGGATCGATACAGCATCTGAGCGCTATATCCACCGCCTCCGAGCCGCCGACGGTTACCACTATCTCGTCCGCGGAGTAACAAAGCCCGTACTTGCGCTTGTTCCAAGCGGAAATCTCATCGCGGAGTTCTTTTAAACCGAGATTGGAAGTATAAAACGTCTTTCCGTGTTCTAAAGCGTAGATACCCTCTTCGGTTATATGCCACGGAGTGTCGAAATCCGGCTCGCCGGCTCCTAAGGATATACAGCCCTTTATCTTGCTCGCGATATCGAAAAACTTCCGTATTCCGGACGGTTTAACGCTCTTTATCGCTTTTGAAGTAAAATCTCTCACAATACCACCGTTTCGCGGCTATCGCCGTTCTCTTCGGCAAGACTTACGCCGTGATCTTTATATTTTTTCAGAACGAAGTGCGTGGCTGTGGACTGTATGGTATCGAGAGTGGAAAGTTTATCGAATACGAACTGCGAAACCTCTTTCATAGATTTCCCTTTTATCTGTACCATAAAATCGTAAGCGCCGGACAAAAGATATACAGAATCTACCTCGTCGTAGCGGGCAATGCGCCGAGCGATATTGTCAAATCCGCTGCCGCGCTGAGGCGTGACCTTTACCTCGATCAAGGCGCTCACTTTCTCTGCGCTGATCTTATCCCAATCGATAATCGTGTTATAGCCGCAGATTATCTTGTCCGCCTCCATCTCGCCTATAGCCGCGGCGACGGACTCTTCGGTCTCGCCTATCATTTTGGATATGTCCGAAACGGAGAGGCGCGCATTATTTTCGAGAAATTTTAAAATCTTCGTTTTCATATTTCACCTTACTTTTTTAGTATTATATCATAAATTTCAGCCGGTGTCTATTATTCGAGAGCATTATAATAAATAATACTTGACAAATTGCGCATATTATTCTACAATTAGCGTATGAGTAACTTTAATAACGATAATGAAAATTTAGAAACCGCGGAT
>CAMOXE010000052.1 GCA_946628865.1 uncultured Clostridia bacterium
AGAAAATATTTTATTTTTATCGACGGACGAGATAAAGTCGGAACTCGAAAAAGACCCCTACGTCGAAGTTAAAAGCGTCGAAAAGGTTTTTCCGTCCAAGATAAAAGCGGCGATAGTAAAAAGAGAAGAGCGCTTTGCCTACTTCGACGGGGGCAGTTATTACTACGCGGACGAAAATTTCGTATATTTAAAGAAAAGCGACGTTCTTTCGGGTGATAACGTAATAAAAGTCGAAGTAACGGGTAAAGAATTCGATTTTGACGGATCGGCGTTGGGCAAGCCTTTCCCGTTTTCTTCGGACGATATTTTAGGCTATGCGGAGGTAATTACCGAAAGTATACCGGACAAGTTCAATATCGTTGCCGAAATATCCGTCGACGGAGAAAAAAACAGACTGTATTTTAAAACCGTTACCGGCACGAATCTGGAATTTCGTTTCAATTACGGCAACAAATCGCCGACGGAAGAAGAAAAACGCGCCGCAGGGAAAGCGATATGCGAAAAAACGAGTGCTGTCGTCGAGTGTTATTATTCGCTCGGCGAGGCGGAAAAGTCCTCGGGCAGCGTGCTTTGCTACGTTACCGATAACTTCAGCGTAATCGTAGAATACGACGGACCCACGGAGGATGAGGCGTATGAGTAAAGAAAAAATTGCCGTAATCGACGTTGGGTCGTCAAAGATAACGGCAATGATTGCCGGCAGCGGGATAGGCAAAGAGGCGGTGGTTCTTTCTTGCGCGGACAAGCCGTATTCGGGATTTTACGGCAACGAATTTTACGACGATATAGAGTTCGAGGACGCGCTTTTGTCGGCGCTTAGCGAGGCTAAAGGCAAGTTTAAGATAAAGAAAATAACGATCGGCGTTCCGAACGCGTTTTTTAAATTCTCGCGCAGGCGTTTTAAAATCAATTTCGACAGACAGAAAAAGATAAAACCCAAAGACGTCGAGGTTTTATTGAAAACCGGCGAAAAGGATATAGAAGTCGCAGGGTATAAACTGATTTCAGCCTATCCGATAACGTTCGGCGTGAACGGCAAACGCGTGTTCGATCCTATCGGTTTTCACTCGGACGAACTCGGCGGATATATTAGTTACGCATTTTTAAATCTTTCGTTTATGGACGGAGTAAAGAGAGTTCTGTCCGACAAATACGAAATTAAATTCGTTCCGACGGGGTTAAAGGAAGGCGAGTATTTTCTCGGCGAACAATTAAAAGCCGCACCTGCGGTTATAGCCGACGTCGGATATATCAACTCGTCGTTTTCGCTTTTATACGGCGGAGGCGTGGTCGCGGACGAGAGCGTAGACGCGGGCGGTGGCTTTATTTCCGCCGCGCTTATGGAAAAATACGGTTTAACTTTGGAACTTGCGGAAGAGTTAAAGCGTAAAATCAATCTGGGACTTTCGGAGGACGCGAAATCAAGTTATAAATTGCAGACTGAAACCGGATTGTTGGAGTTTTCGGTAGGGGAAGTCAATCGCGTTGCCAAGTCGGTAATAGACGAGGCGGTGGGGGCTTTGGACGAATTTATAGAAAAGAACAGTCAAAAATTTCAAGGCGAAATAAAACTATATTTAACCGGCGGCGGCATATCGAGAATACGCGGGGCAAAGTCGCACGTCGCGACCAGAACCGGGCTTGACACCGAAATTCTTGTTCCTCAAATTCCCGAATACGACAAGCCCGAAAGGGCGTCGCTAATTTCACTTTTGGCAGGAGAAAAATGTTTATAAACGGCGAAGATTTAAACGTATGTAAAATTAAGGTTATCGGCGTTGGCGGCGCGGGCTGCAACGCCGTAAACAGGATGATTGACGCAAATATCGAGAGCGCGGAATTTGCCGCCGTCAACACGGATAAGCAGGCGCTTATGATATCGAAAGTCGATCCCGAAAACAAGGTCGTTATCGGCGAAAACCTCACTAAAGGCTTAGGTGCGGGGTCGGATCCCGAAGTCGGTGAAAAAGCGGCGGAGGAATCGATAGCCGAACTCGAGGCGTTAGTCGACGGGGTAAATTTATTGTTTATTGCCGCCGGTATGGGCGGAGGCACGGGTACGGGCGCTGCGCCCATACTTGCCAAAGTCGCCAAAGAAAGCGGTTGCGTGACGGTTGCGGTCGTAACCAAGCCGTTTTCTTTCGAGGGTAAAAAACGCGAAAAGAACGCTTTGGAAGGTATTGAAAACCTTAAGAAATACGTCGATACGATAGTCATAATTCCGAACGACAAACTTTTGGACGTTCTCCCCGAAAACGTTTCGATGCTCGAGGCGTTGGAGCATGCCGACAAGAGTTTAAGACAGGGTATATGCGGAATTGCGGATCTGATTTCGACGCCCGCGCTTATAAACCTCGATTTCGCCGACGTCAAGACGATACTCTTAAACCAAGGCTTAGCGCATATGGGCGTAGGCAGAGGCAGAGGCGAGAATAAGGTTATGAACGCAGTCAAAGAGGCTATATCAAGTCCTCTTCTCGAAACGGATATAGAGGGTGCGCAAGGCGTTATACTGAATATCACGGGCAGCAGTAATTTGTCGCTTAGGCAAGTGCGCGAGGCTGCTGAACTCGTTCGAGGCGTGGTCGACGAGGGGGCGAATTTCATTTTCGGAGCGAATATCAGCGACGAACTCGACGACGAGATAGAAATTACGGTGATAGCGACCGGTTTCACAGCGAAAAACGGCGCGGGAAAACTCATTGATAAATTAGAGTTCCCGGTTGAACCCGAGAAAACGAAAGAGTCCGATAAAGAAGAACCGAGACCCGACGAAATCGAAATAGGCGAAGAAGAGATAAGCGAAGAGGATAAAAACCTTAAACTCTATAATTATTTAAGGGCAGAGGCGGAAAAAGATATCGCTTCCGAGGAAACTCCCACGGAAACCGATAAAAAGCAAAAAAAAGAATTGCCGCCGTTTATCCAAAAACTTTTCGGTAAAAAACAATAAATTAAGAAAGTATCGTTTAAGCGTTTAAACGATACTTTCTTTTTCAGAATATATTTTCAACCGACACGGCAAAAGTCCTCGGTATTTGCTCTAAGAGTTCTATTGCGACGCTGACTTTGCCTTTTGCCTCTTCGTAGTCTTTTTTATCGGCGTAATAAACCGCCTCCGCTATCCATAAATCGAGTTCTTTGATTTCGTTATGCGGTATAAACGCGTGGAGTTTACGTTTTTCTTTTATCCAGGATTTTTGCGCGTTTAAAAGATCTTCTCCGCTTGCCGTTTCGTTGTCTAAATTTTCGTATATTACGATAAATTCACGTCTTAGCCCGTTAAAGACTTTACTTGCGCAAACCTGTTCGTAGACCGCGCCGCCGGCGAGTATTAAAAATGCCGCGAGTATAGAAATAATTGATTTTACCATGCGGCGTCCTCCTTTAATTCTATATTGAAAGTAGTATATTTTTTACCCTCGCATTGAAGATATACTTTTCCGTTTCCGTCGAGAGTCATTACGCCGATATCTTTTAGTTTTGCTCCGTTCTTTTCCGCGGCGGAAATGAGTTCGCCGACGCTCAATTTTGATTTAATAAGGTTTTGCGTGATGATTTTGCCTTCGTTTACGACAAGCAACGGCAACGAGTTTTCGCCGCCGCTTTGCTTTTCGGTTTTTTCGAGCGCGGATAGTTTTCCGTTCGACTCGAATATCGCGTAATCCACTTCGTCGAGCGAAAAATATCCCGCCGTCCGCATGGATTCGAGAAGGTCTTCCACCCCGATATTGTTTTTCTTTAATTCCTTTAGATCCACCCCGTCCTTATTTATCACAAGGCTCGGCTTC
>CAMOXE010000053.1 GCA_946628865.1 uncultured Clostridia bacterium
AAACGGAAGTACGGGGATAGTATCGACGATATTTTAAAATTTGCCTCAAACGCCGAAGAAGAATACGATAAACTCGTGAATTACGACGAAGAATTTGAAAAGGCAACGAAACGAAGATCAGAACTTATTTCGCGCTTAAATGAGGAATACGACGAATTGTCAAAACTAAGGCGCGTCGGTGCGGAAAATTTAGCCGATAAAGTTAAAGAACAACTTCGGGAACTCGGAATGAAAAACGCTGATTTCAAAATAGACTTTACGGGTTTTTCATATGCCGACGAGCCGCCGTATAAAGTCGGCGGGGACGAGATAGAGTTTTTATTTTCCGCAAACCTCGGCGAGCCTGTTAAACCTCTATCAAAGATCATAAGCGGCGGCGAAATGAGCCGATTTATGCTTTCGTTAAAAGTGATTATCTCTTATTTTCAAGAAATTTCGACTTACGTTTTCGACGAGATAGACGCAGGCTTAAGCGGCGAGACGTCAAAAACCGTCGCGGAAAAATTCGCTAAAATCGCTAAAAATACTCAAGTTATTGCGATTTCTCACTTGCCTCAGATTTGCGCGATGTCGGACGCCGCGCTTAAGATCGAAAAGCACGAACAAGACGGTAAAACTTTTACGAGCGTAAAATTATTAAACGAAAACGATAAGCGAAACGAAATAATAAGGATCATAGGCAGTTCGGATACCGACGCGGCGAGAAAACTTGCGGACGAGATATTAAATTCCGCGTCTGCTTTTAAAAAGAAACTCTGATTACATATTCTCCGTATTTTGCGCCATACTTATATCACTACGGAGGATAAATGAAAAATTTTAAAAAAATCATATTTGTAATTGCCGCTGCGGTAATACTTTTCGGAATTTCCGTTGCGAATAACGTTGTATTTGCCGCAGAAACCGAATTATACGTCGGCGGTTTCGCGTCGGGTTTTACTATTAAGCCCGACGGGGCTTATATAATAGGTCTAAGCGACGTAATAACCGAAGAAAGTGTAGATTCTCCCGCTAAAAACGCAGATTTAAGGGTGGGAGATATTATTTTGACCATAGGCGGAGATAGGATCGTCGACGCATTGTCTTTAGCGGGCGCACTCGCCAAATCCGACGGCGGGCCGGTAGAAATAGTCGTAAGACGCGGAGATGAAGAACAGAAGAAATTTATTACGCCTAAAAAGGATAAAACGGGCGCGTATAAACTCGGAGTTTTGGTCCGCGACGACCTGAGCGGTATCGGTACGATGACGTACTTTACCGAGGACGGAAAATTCGCCGCGCTCGGACACCCGGTTCTAAACGAGCGCAACGAGATAATAAAAATCTCTTTCGGAACTTCCTTTCTATGTTCGATAATAGGCTTAAACAAGGGCGTTAAGGGAAAAGCGGGGGAACTAAAGGGTATTTTTATCGACGACGGAATAATCGGTAAAATAACCGAAAACCGCGACACGGGCATTTACGGCGAGGCTGATAAGTCGTTCGATTACAAAAAATATCCCAAAATGCAAATAGGCTCTCCGTCGGTAGGAAAAGCGACGATTTTAACGTGTATCGACGGAACGGAAACAAAAGAATATTCTATAGATATAATAAAAGTCGATAAAAACAACAAAGAGAATAAAAATCTGGTTATCGGCGTTACGGACGGAGAACTCAAAAAACTTACCGGCGGAATTTTGCAAGGAATGAGCGGCAGTCCGATAATTCAAGACGGCAAGATAGTCGGTGCGGTAACGCACGTCTTTATAAACGATCCGACTAAGGGCTACGGAATTACTATAGCAAACATGCTGTAGACATAAAACTACAAAATACCTCATAAATTATTATACGGAATTTATGAGGTGTTTTTATGTCCGAAATTGTTTCAAAAGCCGTCTCTTCCTTAAAGCGGAATTATAAAATGCTGCTCTTGTCGGGAATATTTTACATCGGCGGCATTGTAATAGGAGTTATATATTATTTCAGCAAGAATTTGGACGCAACCTTTCTAAGACACGTTTTTAAGTTTTACAATAATATTGTAGACTGCTCGGTTTCACCGCTCTCGACTTTTTTTATTCGGCTTGCGATTGACGTCGGGTACGTCGCGATTGTGTTTGCTCTTTCGTTTACTGTTTTTACATATCCTATTACCTTACTTTTCATTGCGTACAGAGGCGCGATAATAGGCTGTATTGCCGGATTATTTATTCACTCGTTCGGATTTAACGGTGTGGCGGTTTATTTTACAGTAATTTTGCCGCAAAACTTAATAGTAACGGCAGGGTTGACGGCAATTTTTGTTTTAAATTTCGATTACGTCGTAAATAAGCCTTCAAAATGTAAGTTAAAAATCGAATTAATGCTTAAAAATTGTTTATTGGGTTTTATAATTTGTTCGGTCGGCGCGATATACGAGTTGTTTATCACAGTCATAGTAATACGTCCGATGAATTTTTATTTCTGAATAATATTTAAAATATTACGAAAAATAGTATTATAATACGGAGGTTAAAATGAAAAAACTGTTTTTCGTAATTCCGATCGCGATAGCGACTGTTTTTATCGGTCTGCGCTCGGAAACTGCTAAGGCTGACGCCGATTTGCAAATCAATTCCCGCTCCGCAATTCTTCTCGATTACGACAGCGGAACGGTAATATATTCCAAGAACGAAACCGATAAACTGACGATTGCGAGCATGACGAAGATAATGCTTTTGAATTTATGCTTTGAAAAGTTGGAAGATGGTGAATTTTCGCTTAGCGATAAAATAACCGTCAGTAAACGTGCAAGCGGTATGGGCGGTTCGCAGGTTTTTTTAGAAGAAAATAAGCCGTACTCAGCCGATCAATTATTAAAAAGCATAGTCGTTGCGTCCGCTAACGACGCGTCGCTTGCAATGGCTGAAAGACTGTTCGGCAGCGAAGAAAACTGCGTCGAAGCGATGAACGCGAAGTGCAAGGAGTGGAATTTAGCAAACACTTTGTTCTCAAATTGTACGGGACTCCCGAAACCTACGCAATATTCTTGCGCAAAAGACGTCGCAATCATGCTGAAAAATCTGCTTTCGCATAAAGATTATTTCAATTATTCAAAAATCTGGATCGACGAAATCGAACACGAGGGCGGTAGAAAAACCGAAATCAATAACACGAATAAACTAATACGCTTTTACGAGGGCTGCGACGGCGGCAAGACGGGTTATACCGCCGAATCCGGATTCTGCCTTGCGTCGACCGCAAAACGCGGCGCAATGCGACTTGTATCAGTCGTAATAAAGGCAACCGACAGTAAAGCGAGGTTTGCCGACAGTTCGACGCTTTTAAATTACGGATTTGAAAATTATAACAGTAAAATGGTTATCGATTCTTCAAAACCGCTCGACGTTACCGCAAAGATCGAAAAGGGCGTAAAAAAGAGCGCCGAGATTGTTCCCGAACGCGATTTATTCGTGTTTGCAAAGAAAGGCGATAAGGACAAAATAAGCGTCGATTTTAAGCCGAATAATGCGGTAGCGCCTATAAAAAAAGGCGATAAATTAGGCGAACTCATCGTGTTTAAAGACAACGTGGAATACGGCAGGGTAAACGCGGTTTCCTGTTGCGATATAGACGAAAAAACCTATTTCGATTATATCAAAGATATTGCTCAAAATTGGCAGATATAAATAAAGCGTAAAATTTCGCTTGAAAATATTTATAAAGCATATAAGAACTCCGCTTAAAAGCGGAGTTCTTATATGCTCGTAAACTTTGTGACGAAAGTGTTTTTAACAACAACGCGAATCAGCGCGCAATCGTCCGAGTATGATATATCGTAACTTTCGGCGTAATCCGCCGTGGCATAGAATTTGCTTATCTTTTCAATCGGAATTTTTATATCGATAAACGAGTAGTCGCTTTTCACGGCGGAGGCTATTCGTCCTTTTAATTCGTCTATCCCCGTATTGTCCTTAGCGGATATTAAAATCGCGTCGTTTGGCAATCCGTTAAAATTACATATTTTATCGCATTTATTTAAAACTTTTATGATGGGTGAATTACACCCTAAAGCGCGTAAAGTCTGTTCTGTTACCGAAAACTGGTTTGCGAAATTTGCACTTGCGTCGGCAACGTTTAAAATGACGTCGGCATTTGCGGCGCTCTCTAACGTCGATTTAAACGCCTCGATAAGTTCGGTCGGTATGTTTCTGATGAAGCCGACCGTATCTATCATTATCACGCTGAAATCCCCGAGATCGATTTTTCTCGCCGTTGGGTCGAGCGTCGCAAAAAGTTTGTCCTCTGCCGGTATATCGCTCCCGGAGAGTAAATTTAAAAGGGTAGACTTACCCGCGTTGGTATATCCGGTAAGCGCAACTGTTATAGCATGGTTCTTTTCCCTACGTTTTGTAGAGAGATTGCGCCGCGTTTCTATTTCGGCAAGAGCGGTTTTAATCGCGTTTATGCGCCTGCGGATATGACGTCTATCTGTCTCGAGTCTCGTTTCTCCGGGACCTCTCGTGCCTATGCCTCCGCCGAGTCTCGAAAGAGCCTCGCCTTTACCTTTTAAGCGAGGATAAATATATTCGAGTTGAGCAAGTTCGACCTGGAGTTTTCCCTCTTTGGTAAACGCGTTTTTAGCGAATATATCCAAAATCAAAGTAGGGCGGTCGATTACTTTTATACCGCCGAGGATATTGGATATGTTTAGGACTTGGGACGGGGAGAGTTCGCCGTCGAATACCGCCATGTCG
The DNA here is from genome assembly GCA_946628865.1 of uncultured Clostridia bacterium. GTDB lineage: Bacteria > Bacillota > Clostridia > Christensenellales > Borkfalkiaceae > UBA10281. The sequence continues at coordinate 4,722 of CAMOXE010000053.1, forward strand.
GCGCCGACGCGCTCTATTTCGGATTTTACTTCCTCGATTTTTCCCTCGCCCATAAACGTAGACGGGGTTACCGAGCGAATTTTTTGCGACGTAACGCCTACTACGTCCGCTCCTGCGGTTTTTAGCAGGGCGGTACATTCTTCCAAACGCTCCGTTTCGTCCGTATCGGCGTTATTAAAAATCGGAATAAGTATGTAAGCCCTTTCGTAAAACTCTTTATTTTTATCGATAACTTCTGTTGTTTTACTCATTTTTTTCGCCTTTTAAATTGATGGCGGCTGCGGATTTTTTTCTTGAATCCTGACTAATTGCCGCGTAATGCTTTCTCGTCGTGTTTACGTCTTTATGACCTAAAAAATCGGATACGGCGTAAATATCTCCGGTCTGACGATAGAGGTTTGTTCCGAAAGTAGAGCGCAGTTTATGCGGCGTAATCTTTTTCAGAGGCGTAACCTTTGCCGCATAATTTTTAACGAGAACTTCGACCGTCCTCGTCGCAATGCGCCGATATTTCAGCGATATAAACATAGCGTCGTCATCGGGATGTAATTTCTTTAAGTCATAACGGTAATCAAGCCAATCGTATAGCGCGTTTTTTACTTCGTCGTTAAAGTAGAGTATTGTTCTGTTTCCGCCTTTTCGGGTTACGACGAAACTGTTTTTGTCAAAATCGAAATCGCTTACGTTTAAGCCCACAAGTTCGCTGACTCTTATGCCTGTGCCTAAAAATAGCGATAATATAGCGTAATCTCTTACCTTTAATTTATTGTGGTAAACGTTTTTCTTGCCATCGAAAACGTCGTCGCTCTCGGCAAATTCCAACAATCGTTTTACTTCGTCGTTTTCAAGTCGTATAATCTCTTTTTCGTGTATTTTCGGGGTAGCGACCTTAGAAGCGACGTTACTTTTTATCATATCTTTATTATAAAAATACTTATACATGGCGCGGATCGCGGATAATTTTCTTGCCTTTCCCGTATCGTCGCATGATTCTTCTTTTCCGCCGAAAGAGTAGTGCGAGAGATAGTTTAAAAACCTCTCTATTTCATACGCCTTTATTTCTTCGAGTATTGTAATTTCCATTTTTTCTATCGCGATTTGTTTTACTTTTGAGACAAAATCAAAGAAAATTCTTAAATCGTAAGCGTAGTTTAATCTCGTCAAAGCGGAAGTATTGTTGCTCGTCCCGTAGAAAAATTCAGCGGCAAAGTCGGGGAGTTCGTAAATTATCTCCTCCGTTTTGTCGTCCGTGCGTTCCTTTCTCTGAGCGTAATAGTCGTTATTGATTTTTTGTTCGGGTTTTTCCATAAAAAATCACCTTAATATATGAAATGGGTTGCCGCCTTTTCAGATAATAAATAAATTTTGCGCACATATTTAAATCTTTTATCATTGCGTAAAATACAGGTTTTGCGCAATGATAAGGCTACAATTTAATATTACAGCAAAATCTGCGATAAGTCAAGCGTTTTTTCATAGTTTTATAAATAAATAATTATTACGTTTGACATAAATCGCATTAAATGATATAATAAAGTCAAAGGAGACGTTATGGCGAATAATTATATAAGCGCGGAAATGATTCGCGGTCATATAGATACGTTTATTTTATTGGCGCTTAAAAGCGGCGATAAAGATTCAAACGATATACGCTTAGACATCGAGGCGAGATCCGACAATAAGTACAGCGTAAAACAAGGTACGTTCTACAGTGCAATGCAGCGGCTCGTTAAACAGAACTACATTACCGAATATCGTTCAAGCGCGACTGACGGCATACGCAGAAAATACTATTCTTTATCTGAAAAAGGTAGAAAATTCCTTACCGGCAGTCTTGCGAAGTGGGATACGTCGCGCGATTTTATCGACGAAATGATCGACGGCGAAGTAAAGGCAAAGCCTGTTAAAGAGATTGTCGCTCAAGACGATAAAGACGACGAGTTTGAAAGTTTAAAGAATATCGTATCCGCTTCCGACGATAAAGAAAT
>CAMOXE010000054.1 GCA_946628865.1 uncultured Clostridia bacterium
GCCGAAAAGATTCGCGCCGATCTCGAAACTTTAAGAGAGCGAAGTAAGGGCTTTATCGAGATCGGAAGTTTAGAAACCGTCAGAAGAATCGTCGACGGGGACGATTGGATAGAGATATGGAAAAAGCATTACCGCCCGATAGACTTAGGGCGCGTAGTGGTGTGTCCCGCCTGGATAAATCACGAGCCGAAAGACGGACAAGTCAAAGTATTGATCGACAGTAATATGGCGTTCGGTACCGGCGAACACGAAACTACGTCCATGGTAATAGAACTTATGCAAAAATACGTCGACAAAGCGAATACGGTAATAGACGTTGGCACGGGTAGCGGCATACTCGGTATCTCCGCCGCAAAACTCGGCGCGAAAAAAGTCGTCATGACGGATATAGACTACGTCGCCGTAAAGACCGCAAAGCACAACGCGGAGTTAAACGGCGTGGCGGACAGATGCGAAGTCTCTCTTAATAATCTTTTGGACGACAAGTCCGTAAAAGGCGAACTCGTTTTGGCAAATATCACTGCCGACGTTTTGCTTATTCTTTCCAAGAATATAGTCGATAACGTCGCTATAGGCGGACATATCGTTATGAGCGGAATAATAAAAGGCAGATACGACGAGGTGCTGGAAAGATATAAAGGCCTCGGCTTTGAATTTGAAGAGAGGGTAGAAAAGGGCGAGTGGCTTGCCCTTGCCATGAAAAAAATATGAAAGCGGTAGTCTTTACTCTCGGCTGTAAGGTAAACGCCTACGAAAGTTACGCGATAATGGGCGAACTGTCGTCGCTCGGTTACGACGTAAGCGAAGAATTGGGCTATGCCGATCTATTCGTCATCAACACCTGCGCGGTAACCGCCGAGGCGGAAAAAAAGTCGCGACAGGCGATTGCTCGGGTAAGGAAATTCAATAAAAACGCTAAAATAATAGTTACGGGCTGCGCTTCGCAAAAGTCCAACGCTGATTTTTTGAAAAAAGACGGCGTGGTTTTGGTTACGGGCGCGCAGAGAAAGGACGAAATAGTTAAATTGATTTCGAGCGGCGAAATCGGCGCGTTCAGCGAAGAGGAAACTTCATATCACGACTTTTCCGCGTTGCCGAAAACTTCGCACAGTCGAGTTTATATCAAGGTCGAGGACGGTTGCAATAATTTTTGTTCGTATTGCATAATACCGTATCTTCGCGGAAGAGTGCGTTCCAGATCCCCCGAGGACGTTCGCAAAGAGATAGAACTCCTCTCGCCCTCAGAGGCGGTTTTAACGGGTATAAACCTTTCCGCATACGACTACGGCGACGGGCTTAATCAACTTATAGCGGGGCTTTTGGGCTTGAATTGCAGAATACGGCTCGGTTCGCTCGAAGTAAACGTAATAAGTAAAGAGTTCTTATCTTCGCTTAAAAACTTAAACGACTTCGCTCCGCATTTTCATCTGTCGTTGCAGTCGGGGTCAAACGCCGTATTGAAAAGCATGAACAGGCGTTACACCCGCGAAGAGTTTATCGAAAAATGCGATCTTATTCGCGGGGTTTTCCCAAACGCGGCGATAACTACGGATATAATCGTGGGGTATTCCACCGAAACAGAAAAAGACTTCGACGATACTTGCGACCTCGTAAAGAGAGTTAAATTTGCGGATATTCATTGTTTTCCGTATTCTAAGCGCGAGGGAACGCTCGGCGCGAAACTGAAGGAATTGCCCGCAAGCGTTAAATCAGAGCGCATGGAAAGGCTTATGGCTCTTAAATATTCTTTAAAGAGGGAGTTTACGGAAAAAATGCTCGGCGCCGAGGCGGAGATAGTTCCCGAAGAGACTGACGGCGAGTATTCGATAGGCTATACGGGAAATTACGTTCGTTGCTACGTCAAAGCAAAATTGCCCGCAAAAAAAACGAGAGTGAAATTAATTCGCCTCTACGCCGACGGCGCGGAGGCAGAGGAGATATAAAATGGAAGATTGTTTGTTTTGCAAATTCGTAAGCAAAGAATTAAAGACGAATATCGTCTACGAAAACGAAGATTTTATCGTTTTCAAAGACATTGCGCCGCAGGCTAAAAATCATTTTTTAGCCGTGCCGAAAAAGCATTTCAAATACCTCGCGGATATGACCGAAGAGGACGCGGCGCTGCTCGGCAGGATACTTAAAACGATACCTACTTTGAAAGACGTTTTAGAACTAAAAGGCGGCTATAGGCTGGTTATCAATCAAGGCGACGACGCGGGACAGACCGTGCCACACCTTCATATCCATATTTTATCCGGGCAAAAAATGGGCTGGACGCCGGCGTAAATTTCAGAGGAGAAATACTTTATATGTGGAACGGTAAAAACAAAGCCCTGACTTTCAGTTTCGACGACGGGGTAACTCAGGACAAAAGGTTAATAGAAATTTTAAACAAGTACGGTCTAAAATCGACTTTCAACCTCAATTCTTCGTATTTGGGATTGCCTGATAGCGTAGAAATGAACGGCATAACGGTTTTGCGCAACAAAATAAATCATTCGGAAGTAAAAAGCGTTTACTCGGGTCACGAAGTCGCGGTGCATACGCTGACGCATCCGAACTTGACGGGATTGAACGGCGAAACGATAAAATGGCAAGTCGAAGAGGACAGAAAAGCGCTTGAAAGGCTTGTCGGGTATAAAGTCCGTGCGATGGCTTATCCGTGCGGCGGCGTAAATAACGACGACAGAGTGGCGGAAGTTTTAAAAAACGAAACCGAGATAAAATTCGCCAGGACGATAACTTCTTCTTACAGTTTCGACTTGCAGGATAATTTATTGCGGTTCAATCCGAGCGTGAATTTTGCGGAAGTAAAAAAGTTGTTCGAGTTGGCTGAAAAATTCCTTGCGATCAAAACCGATAAACCGCAGTTGTTTTACGTTTGGGGGCATTCCTACGAGTTGGACGCAGGAA
>CAMOXE010000055.1 GCA_946628865.1 uncultured Clostridia bacterium
CCAACTGCTCTTGTGAAAGATATGCTGTATATAGTGGAACTAATAAAAAAAGAACAATTCTAGACCCTATTTTACTTAATGCAAATACAAGAGAATTGTCGGCCAAATTCTTATATTTATTCATATTTATTCTCTTTTCGAGCCGCTTACAATAGGAGACTTCCGATTTCCAAAAACAACGACAATACGCCTACGACCATATGATAGAATGACAATAACAATCGTAATGATATAATTTGCCGTCGTAATCGTTCATGTACGCATAAGTCGGACTTGTAATTTCCGCTTTTATCCCAAGTCCCTTTGCGACGCCTTTTGCAAAAACGGTCTTGCCTGCACCCATTTCGCCGTTTAATAACACCACGTCGCCGCTTGAAAGCGTTTTAGCGTAATTTTCGGCAAGTTTTAACGTTTCTTCACTCGATTTGGTAATTATTTCCATAGTTTAATGCAGATATTTTGAAAGAGGTTTATAAATAAAATAAGTAATGGCGGAAGTTATAAGGCACCTTAACAAATTGAACGGCACCACAGCCAAGAATAAATAATATGCGAAAAAGTTGTCTGAAGTAACGCCGGAGTAAAGTTTAGACACTGCTCCGACTAAAATACTCATACCCAGCGCACCGTCGCCTTTTCCGTAAAAACCCGCGTAAAACGGAATAAGTATAAATCTGTTCGCTATGCACGCGGCAAAAGTTGCCGCCAAAGCCCCGACTGTCATGCCGATAAGCGCGGACTTTTTACTCTTGTTGCGATTGTAGATTAAAGTCGCAGGGAAAACGAACGCGACGCCTACGATAAAATCCGCAAGTTCCCCGATTCCGAGCGAAGTGGTAAACGGCAATTTCAAGAGACATTTAACCGTTATTATGATAATAGAGGCGACGGGTCCCAACGCAAAGCCTCCGAGCAGCGCGGGAAGATCCGAAATCTGAAGATCCAGCCACGACGGAAAAATCGGAAGCGAGGTCGGAATAAATTTCGGCAGAATATAAAGGACGTAGGAAATCGCCGTTAAAACACCCATTACGGCAACGCCGCGGGCTGAAAATAAATTCTTTTGCATATGATCACCGCAAATTAATAGGCAGGACGAGAATAAATCTCTCCTGCCCATTATTTTACACTTTTTTTTAAATTCTGTAAAGTATATTATAATCGTATTCTATTTAATATCTAATTTTTCCTTTATTTCGTTTGCGATTTCAACTGCCTTTACCGAAGAAATTTTGTCGGCTATAGTTAAAAGTCTTACCGCGTCTTGGGCAGTAGCCGAATTTGCCGTGGCGGTTATCGTATTTCCGTTTTTATAAGCCGAACGCAGGTTTTTCAGATTCATAAACTCATCCGCGTTTTGGGAAAAACCCGTAGACGGTCTGAAACTCTTTACTCCGCAGTCTAAAAGAATCTTTAACGCGCGTTCGGTCTCTTCAGTCGTAAGCGCGCCGCACTCAAGCACAGCCAAAACACCGATTTTGGACCTTTTTACGATTTTTTTGAAAGTCTTTCGGACGTTCTCGAACTCCCCGCGCTTTATAAACGAAACGCCTACGGGGACGAGCAAATTTTTCGCGCCGCGCCGCGCCGCTTTTAATGCGGATTTAACCGTCGAATACGGAATTTCCTCGCCGTACGGATAACTGATAGCGGCGATTACGTCCGCATTGCCGCCAAGCGCCTTTTTCGCCGTTACTATATACTGCGGCAAAACGACTATTCCGCCGAATCCGTATTTAAGGCAGTTCTCCGCCGCTGACTTCACCTCTTCGTCGCCTCTTAAGCCCGTCGCGTCGAGGTCGAACTTTTTAAAGAGTTTAGCCGCCTTATACGCCTTGAATTCTCGCTCGATCTCGTCCTCGCTCTGTCCGAACACGGCGGATACGCACGACAAATTTTCGGTCGACGCGCGAAGCGGATACATGGGATCGGTTTCGGTCGTATCCGTTTCCTGTTTGAACTCTTCGACTTTTTCGGCGGTTTCGGTTTCCGCAGAATTTTCGTTTTCTGTGACCCCGTCTAAAACTTGTTCCTTCGGCTCGGAATTTATATCGACTTCTTCAGACTTAACGTCCGTATCGATATGAGTTTTTTCTTCAATCATATCGTTATTATTGCACTTTTACGCCATATTAAACGCGTTGGACAAAAGTTTCTTAATTTTTACTTTTTTCAACATTTTTTAATATATAAAGCGTGTTAAAATGATAGCGAAATGAATAAATTTCTTCTCGGCGCGTTTTACGTTTTATTGATTTTGGTTTTTTCGTTCGTCGTAGCCGCAGTCTACGCTTATTTAAAGGCTAAACTGCCCGAAAAAAGCGAAAACGAAAAAGACGACGGAAAGCCTAAAATATATTACGTTACGCGCCAACCGAAAAAACGTAAAAAGCGCAGAAAACCGTCGAAAAAGACGGAAATCGCGCTGACGAGCATCGCGGTCGACGCGGAAAGAATAGACGATTGAGTTTTAAAACGCAAAAGCCCGAAAAATTTTTTGATTAAACCTTTTCGCTATTACGTTTGGCTCCAAAGCCTTTCCAAGTGGTAAAACAATCGCGTTTCATCGTTGAAAACGCGTAGTATCACGGCGGAAAGAATAGACGATTGAGTTTTAAAGCGCAAAAGCCCAAAATATTTTTTTTGATTGACCTTTTCGCTATTACGTTTGGCTCCAGAGCCTTTCCAAGTGGTAAAACAATCGCGTTTCGTCGTTGAAAACGTGTAGTATCACGTCGCCGAAATCGACAACCGCCCATCTGGCGTCCTCCATGCCCTCTTTGCGTCTTACCTCGCCGCCGGCTTTTTCAACAGCCTCTATGGCGTAATCCGCAAGCGCCTTTACTGCCCTCGAAGTCTTGCCGCTCGCAATTACGAAATAATCGGCGATTATGGTCTTGTCTTTTACGTCGATTTTAATTATATCGTATGCCTTTTTATCTTCTAACGTTTTGCAGATAAGGTCTGCGGTTTCATTTGAATTCATAGAATACTCTCCTTATTCCCGAATAGAATAACTTTTTATCGCGTTCAAGGTTTCGTAAAATATCGGTTTACCCTCGCGCGTCAAATGCTCTACGGTAAATTCGAGGCAGGCTTTAAAGCCTTCGTCGAAATTCTCGTAAACTTTCGCCCTCAGCGTTTCAACGCCTTGGAAATTTCTTCCGCGTTCTATCATATCCGCAACGTATATGATTTTAGCAAGCAGGCACATCCCCGCTTTAGCCGTGGTATGATATGTTATCGCCTCTATGATATCCCCGTCCGTTACACCTAACGCCTTTTCGGCGATATATCCGCCGAGATACTGATGGACAACGCTTTCCGGCACGCCGTCGGGCATCGAAAAATCTTTATAATTTCTGTAATCGAGATACTTTGCCGCGTCGTGCAGACAAGCCGCCGTTACGGCTTTGGATATATCGACTTTAAGGTTTTTGGCAAGGTTTATCGCCTCTAAAATTACGCCTTTAGTGTGTATTCTGCGCTTTTCGGGCAGATTTTTAACGACGAAACCGAAATATTCATCAGGTTCATACAGAGAATTTTCTCTGATATAACTCAAAACGCCGTCAGGAATATTATCGGGCGAAAGGGCGAGCATAAGCGATATCTTGCACTCGGTACTCGAAACGTCTTGTCCGACGTAGTCTATTACGTCAGCCTTTTTGCCGAATTGTCGTTCAAAATCAAAAAGCGTCTTTTCCGCGCTCTCGTCGCCCGACCTTTGTATAAGCGCTATCCGACAATTTTCGAGAATTTCGTTCGGATTTTTCCATTCGGAAAAAGTTCTAAGCATATCAGTTCCCATTGCGAAAACGATATCGGCGTCGGGATTATCCTGTCTCAATTTTTTAAGAGTTATATACGAATAACTCTTTCCGCCGTTTTTTATCTCGAAATCCGAAACTTCAACGTTTTCAATACCCGAAAAGGCTATTTTGCACATTTTCAGTCTGTCCGCGCCTTTCGCGGCGAAAATCGACGATTTATGCGGCGGAATCGCCGTGGGCATGACGATCAATCTGTCCGGTCGGTAACGCTTAGCCGCGGCTGCGGCAATATTAACGTGTTCGGTATGCGGCGGATCGAACGTTCCGCCGAAAAAAACTATTTTCTCAGGCATTTTTAAAAATGAATAAAACTCTTTTATCTTATATTTCGGACGGGATTGCCGTCGCGGTAATATGTTTTACGCTGTCTTTCGCGCTCTCGAACTACTTTCTCGGAAGAGGCGCGCAGAACTTTATAATAGCGGTATCTCTTACCGTCGCCGTTTCTTCCGCTTATATTCTCGTTTCAAAAACCCGAAGAAAACGGTTTTCGGTAAAAAGAGCCGACGAAAAATCATACGAGTCGCTCGTAAATTCGCTTAGGCTTATGAGCGAAACTGAGGCGGATAAGTTTATTCTGAGCCTCGGTTTAGGGTCAGCCGAACATAAAAAGGTCTGTAAGTTTTCATTTAAAGCGGTAGATAAGGACGATTTATTATTCGCCTTGAAAACTACCCAGTCGGCAAAAATCGACTTTTTCGGCGTCGATTTCGACGTCGACGCCATCGCGTTTTCCGAAACGATAAAAGACAAAATCGAAGTGTTTAGCGGCAAGCAAATTTTCGACGCCGCGAAAAACAGCGGAAAACTGCCGAAAGAAAACCGCGCTTGCGATTTGAAAAGTCAAAAACTCAAAACCTTGATAAAAGCCTCTTTTCAAAAAGGACGCGCAGGTAAAATCGCGCTATACGGCGCGGCAATGCTCATTTTGAGCAGATTCGTATTCTACCCGATATGGTATATCGTCTGCGGGTCGGCGTTTTTGATTTACGCGCTCGCGATAAAGTTTTTCGCCAAAGATTAAAGCAGGTGTTTTACGCCGTCTTTCTTGCTCTTTCTGTATAGTATTATTTTGCGACCGATCGAACACACAGGCTCGGCGTTTAAACGCTTTGCGAGTTCGTCGATAATTCCCGCCGCCTCGTCGTCCGAATTTTTCAAAACCGTGAGTTTAACTATTTCGCGCTTATCGAGCGCGTCGCTTATGCCGAAAAGCATATTCTCGCTGATCCCGCCCTTTCCGATTTGTCCTATAGGTTCGACGGTTTGCGCTATCGAACGAAGATAACTTCTGTCTTTAGATGTCATTGTCTGCTCCTAATCAATAAAATCAAATTCAATTTCGCCGATTATTACGGTGTCGCCGTCTTTGGCGCCCATACGCCTGAGTTCAGAGAACACTCCGCACTTTTTAAGCGTTTTTTGCATATATGCGAGGGAATCCATATCGTTTAACACTACGTTTCTCGATAAGAGTTTGACTATCGCTCCGTCTACTATATACGCTTTATCCGCCTCGTCGAAGTAAACCTTGAAACTCGTCGGATCTTCCTTTTCATAGGTAAATTCTTCGTGTTCTATCGGTTTTGGCTCGGGAAGAGTTTTAAGTATATTGAATATCTCTCCGACCACTTCTTTAAGCCCCTCGCCGTTTATCGCGGTTACGGGGTATACTTTTTTGCGGTAATTCAGTTTCCTCTTGAACGCTTTTACGTTTTCTTCCGCACCGAATATATCGCATTTGTTCAAAACGATTATCTGTGGGCGCTTAGATAAGACTTTCGAGTAGTTTTTAAGTTCCGCGTTTATCTTTTTATAGTCCTCGTAAGGGTCTCTGCCTTCTATACCGGAAAC
>CAMOXE010000056.1 GCA_946628865.1 uncultured Clostridia bacterium
ATATTCGATGTACTTGAACGCTTCCGCATAGTTCTCGAAACTGATTTTTTGCGGCAAGGTTAACATGTTTTCATAAAACGCTTTATCTGTTTTCATCGAATTGTAAAACGTCCAGAAAAGCGCGTAAATTATAATAATCGAATAAATCCAGAATATATAATAGAAAATCGACGTAGCGATTTTACCGCCTATTGCCCCCTTCCCGTTTTTTGCTATACGAACAATGCCTATTACCGGAATTATGAAACTTAACACGTCAAAAACAATCGCTAATATTTTATTCGTAATTTTATCGTTTGTTTTTTCCATATTAAAACTCCACGTCGGCGTAAACCTTACTGAGCAACCATCTTGAAATCATTATAATCGGGAACAATATGAGCGTACACGTTATTCCCAAAGCCGACGGCAAATACAGCGACGGTGCGGGTTCGTTTACCTTTTCGAATATCCAGAACGAAATGGTTTTTGTATCCGCCACCCCTTTCGTCAAAAGAAGAATAGGTCCCGTTGCCGTAAACATACTCGAAATATTCAAAAGAAGAAGCATCGATATGGTCGGCCAACAAAGCGGCATAACTATTCTGAACATTTCTACCGCCATATTCGCGCCGTCAAGGTTGGCGGATTCCAACAACTCTTTCGGGATTCTTGCCATTGCGCCCGAAAACAAAATGAACTGTCCGCCGAAATTCGTAAAGAAGAAATAGCCTATTATCGTCCATTTCGCATATTTTTCGTCAACGAGCAATGCCGGTATCTGTTTTCCCGATAAAGTCTGCCATATCTTTCCCACGGGTCCGCCGGGATTAATCATATAAGTGAATATCGCGGTCATTGCGACAGCCGGCAGAATACTCGGCAAAAACAGCATAGTCCGATAGCAACCGGAAAGCGGTATTTTTTTATATAAAAAGTACGTCAGAAAAAACGCCCACGGCAATAAGAATATCGTTTGAAAGCCCGACGTTAAAAGCGTGTTTACAAGAGCGCGTTTAAGTTCGCCGTTTTTCCAGAGCGTTGCAAGCATTTTGAAATTTTCAAGGGTAAAATATATTTTTCCCGTATCGGTATCGAGCCTGCGAAATGCGAGCAATATCGAATCAAAGTTTACAATACCCCAGAAAATTATAAAATGCACGACCGGAATAAGAAGCATTAACGCAACGAACAAGCTGTCCAAACGTTTTGCGTTTGATGTTTTTGTTTTACTTACGTTAGAATTTTCCATTCTTACCCCTTAAAATTTTTTTATGCGGAACGAACGAATTTCAAACGGCTTGAATTCAAATTCCTTCGGCGCGTTTCCGATTTCTTCTTCGAGTAAATCGGTTTCGCAAACAATTTCAAACTCCTCGGGAAGAATAACGTTTGTTTTTGCCGCATTTCCGTTTCTTTCGTTCATTCTTAAAATAAATCCGTCGCCGTCATATGCGGGCTTAAACGCCGTAACGTCGATTGCTTCGTTATCTACATACGGAATCTCGACAGCAGTATTACCGAATAAGAATCTGCCGTTGAAATCTTTTGCGAGTTCGTCGATTTTTATGTTATTGCAAACTCCGACGTGCGGATAAATCGCGTAGGAATATTTTATCGGATGACAATCGGTATTTTCGCAAGGATAATTGAAAGCGCGAGCCAAATCGAGCGAAATTATTCCCTGCTTTGCCATATAACCGTTTTTAACGTTATTTATAACAGCAAAACCGTCTTTTCCGTCGTTTATATCCAGCCATTTCTGACAGCAAATCTCGTATTGAGCCGCCTCGTGTTCGGTATTATCCGTCGTAGGTCTGTCAAGGTAACCGAACTGAATATCGCTGCGGACGGTAACGCTCCACGTTTGCGGCATAAATTCGGCGCGCATCATATAGCCGGAATCTTTCCAATCAACGTCGTGATAAACGCGGATTATCGGATCGTGTTTATGAATTACAATCGTCTGCACGAGTTTGGAGTTTTTGAATTCATAAGCCTGCCGAACTTCTACGAGGTCGCCGAAATCGGTGGCTTCGGAGTTCGTTAAAGTCATAAATACTTCGGGCTGATCACGGTAATCGTCATCGAAATCCCACGCATCGCCTCTGTCGATAAATACGCGAAGTTTATTGCCGTTTTCAAAAACAACTCTGCCGTCGGCATTCAAAACGAGTTTCTTAATCGAACCGTCTGCCGCGAATTCTATCGTGTAATCATCGGTTGCGACTATATTTTCTTTACTCGTTTTCCCGTTTGCGTAAACCGACGGTTCAACGAGTTTATCCGCTCCCGCATAATATAAGTATCCGCCTTTTTCATTTTTTCTTAAAGCGGTGATTTGTCTGTTTTCAAAGTTTACGAGGCTCGTCTTTTCGCTTGCTTTATAACTATACCCTAAACCGTTTGCGATGTTTTCAAGTTTATCGAGTATATTCTTGTAAGCGACAGCCGTTTCTCTGTAAACGCGGCTTATCGAAGAACCGGGAAGAATGTCGTGGAACTGATAAAGCAGAACTTCTTTCCACATTTTATCGATTTCGGTTTTATCACCCTGTTTTCCGAGAGCCGAAAGCAGCATTTCGAGCGCAACCATTCTCCCTTCGAATTCGCGATTGTTGTACTTATTATCATTTTGCGAAGTATAAGTCGCCCTATGCTTTTCAAGATACATCTCGCCTTTATAGTCGGCAAGTTTTCTTTCGTCGAGTTTATGGAAATAATCTGCGGCGCGCTCCATTTTTACTTTCGGCAAATACGGAGTTTTTTCCTCGCGGAGTATTCTTTCAACCATAGTTTCGGAAGGTCCGCCGCCACCGTCGCCCACACCGTAAACCATAAGGAAATCTTCTTTCGGATCTTCGGGTTTAAGTTCGCTTTCGGCAAACAATAAACCTTTTGGATCTGCGAGAGAGTTATACGTTCCTTCGGGCGGCATATGAACTATTATGGAACTGTCGTCTATACCCTCCCATCTGAACGTGTGATACGGGAACAATGTCCTGTTAGACCACGATATTTTTATGGTCATAAAATAATTCTGACGCGATTTTTTAAGTACTTGCGGAATACACGCACTGTAACCGAACGTATCGGGAAGCCATCTCACGTCAACATAATCGCCGAATTCTTCTTTCCAGAATTTTTGCCCGTAAAGTTCCTGACGAACCATAGATTCTTCACAGGGAACGTTGGTGTCGTTTTCTACCCATCCGCCGCCGATAGGTTCTAATCTGCCCTCGGCTACATATTTCTTAATTTTTTCGTAAAGTTTCGGATCGAGTTCTTTTACCCAAGCCACCTGTTGCGGTTGCGAAACGACAAAGTGGAAATCGGGATATCTTTCCATTAAGTATATAACGCTTGCAAAAGTACGCAAAATTTTACGCTTGGTTTCTCTGATAGGCCAAAGCCACGCAAGGTCCATATGCGCGTGTCCGACAGCCGTAACCTGCGTATTGTCAATTCCGCTCTCGTTAAACAGTTCGTTGATTATTTCTTTCGATTTTGCATAGTAATCGGGATCGTTATAAACGACCATATTCATTACTTTCCGAAGTGCGAAAACAAAACGGAATTTCCGTTCGCTATCGGGCTGTAACGTGCTTGTATAATTGAACAACACATCGAAATCGTGGTAAAGTTCGTTCATATGCGGATCGCGGCGAACGATAGCGGCTTCGGACAACGCAACGTCGCGCACAAATTCGCCGACGAGTCCGTTCGACGCTCCGTCTATGTACAAATCGATAGTTCCGTCTTTTGCTACAAGTTTGTCGAGCGGATAAAATCTTTTTTCGATATTGTAGTCCATTACGCCGAATATAAGAGAGCCCGCCGTAAAACCTTTAAGCGCGTGTCCGTCGTTATCTACAAGCAATCCTTCGGCATCGTTGCAGAATTCAAGATAAAGATTATCACGACTTACGTTTTCGGGAAGTTTTCCCGTTAAATGAAACCACGCGCAGGCAAAATTCTTTCTCGCCCAGATTTCACCTTTCTTTATAGGCTTATATTCAAGCGAGTTTCTTTCCGAAAACGGAACCGGCTCTTCGGAATAGGCGTATGTCACGTCAAGGTCTAAAATTTTAGTTTTGCAGAGTTCTTTGAATTCTTCGCCTATAAATTTCTTTAAGGTAAAAATCTCAAGTTCTCTTTCATATTGACCTTTGTGCTTAAAAATATCTTTTATGTTTAACATCTCAAAATGTTTCTTCTTCGAGCATTGCGCACAGGCAATGATATACTGGAAGGTGTAATTCTTGTATTTTATAGGTTTCCGTTTCGGAAACTTTAATTGTTACGTCCGATATGTCGGACAACTTGCTTTCTTTGCTACCCGTCATCGCAACGACAGGAATTCCGACTGCTTTCGCGGTTATAGCCGCAAGATAGCAATTTTCGGAATTACCGGACGTCGATATTGCTATAAGTACGTCGCCCGCTTTTGCAAGTCCGTATAATTGTTGAGCAAACACGACGGTAGGCTCTTTATCGTTTGCAAATGCCGTTGAAAGCGAAATATGCGAAGTCAACGAAATCGTTCTTATTGCCCCTTCAAGCGTCCGTTTCAATCTTTCGCCGTCTTCGCCGTAGCTCGAAAGGTTATTAAAAACATCTTGTTTTATCGGACGTCTTTTTCTGAAAGATTTCATCAGTTCGCCAACGATATGTTCGCTGTCTGCCGCACTGCCGCCATTCCCGCAAACATAAATTGTTCCGTTCTTTTTCGTTGTTTCAAAAAGCGTTTCAAAAGCGCGCATTATTTCGGCTTTTACCGAGTTTAATGTCGGGTAACGCTCAAATAATTCATCGTATATCTTTTTCGTTGTCGGTTTCATAAATACTCCCCCGTAGAAACAGCCACAGCAGCAAAATCGCCTATCGACTCACCTAATTCCGCAGGCAGAATTTGCACTTTTTCATACGAATAGCAAAGACATTCTTTTTTTAATACCTTTTCACACGGCGGCGCATTTCGTTCCGCCTATAACCCTATATAATATTCGCCCATAATGAGCCTATTATTTCCCTTGTTTTCCTTTTATGCCAATATTATACCCCAAAACGCATTTATTGTCAATATGGTTTTTAATAAAGTGGTAATAGTGGTATTATTTATTTTTTGCTTGACATTTTTGTTTTTTTACATTAGAATTGATACTATAAATATCATTTTTTTCGTAGAGGGAAGCATGTCAGATTCCGCAATTTATAAAGAGATCGCCGATTATTTGAAATCATTGATTGAAAAAAATAAAACGATACCGAATTATATTTTACCGTCCGAGCGATTGCTTGCGATGAAATTCAAGGTAAGCAGAAACCCCGTCAGGCACGCTTATGAGCAATTGCTTGAAAACTCCGTTGTTAAAAAAATACACGGAAAAGGTTATGTAATCAATAACGTCTCCAAAACGCCGATTGAAAAACAATCCGCAAGAATAAATTTTATTGTTCCCGATCTTACAACAGCCTTTATGCAGGACATACTGTCCGGCGTAGAAAAATTTTGCGATAAATCAAATATAGATTTGTCTATAGAAACAAGCAATTTGAAACCGAATAAAGAAAAACACCTTATTCAAAACGCAGTCACTTTGAATTCAGACGGCATAATACTCTTTCCTATCGACGGAGATAATTATAACGAAGAACTTATACGGCTTTCGATTTCCAAATTCCCCATAACGGTAATAGACCGATATGTAAGAAATCTGAACTTTACCTATGTCGGGACGGACAACTTTGCCGCAATGGAAGAATGTGTAAAATTTTTACATAAGAAACAATTCAAAAAATTCGTATATATCACGCCGCACCCGTCCACAGCATCTTCGGTTATAGAACGTATAAACGGTTACAATCACGGACTTATAAAATACTATGGTTCATCGAAGGCAAAGAACCTGTTAAAAATATCGACCAATAAAATTTCTCAAATCGAGAGTGTAAAATCTTATCTGAAATTATACCCCGATACCGAGTTGTTGATTTTTACAGGAAGTCAATTTGCACAAATTATAGGAGCACTTTCTCAATTAAAACTATCCGCGCCAAAAGATATCAAACTTATGATTTTCGACGATGAATTATCAATAACTGAAAAAAAATTGCTGAAACCTTATTTAATCAAACAAGACGGCGCAGGTATCGGCTATACAGCAGCGAAATTACTCTACGACCAGATGTACTCGTCTTCAAAGCCGACGACAAAACTGTTCCATATCGTAATAGACGATTCATATTGTAATTGATTATTATTTTTCGTTTTTATCGAATCCAAAATGCATAAATACTCATAACGTATAATATATTATCTTCTCTACTTTTAATAGTTACAATGTGTGGTTCACATTCCCCTGTCATGATGACACCTGCTACCTGTCAGATAAGATAAACACTATGCCCTTGTAAGGTAAATTGTATAAAAATTTAGCGAGAGAGCCGTTTTGTCGGCTCTCTCGTTTGCTGTTCTCGGCTATCTTTATCCGCCGTTTACATTAGCCTTCGCGCTTTTTCTTAATAATAAGGAACGTCGCCGCGCCGACGGCTACCATCATTGAAACGACAAAAGCAATGATTAACCCGACGTTTACGGGCTTTTTATGATCTTATAAGGAAAGCATAATTGGCAAGTTGTATCCACTATTGAGTACACTGATGCCTCAAGATATGAGTATTTACGTTCTATATAAAGAAACAAAGAATTCTTTTATAACGACAGCGGAGTTTATAATTGTCTTAAATTAGTTTCTTCTACAAATAATTTGGCGTTGCAAAAGAATATGCTTTTTATAGAATCTTACAAGATAATTTTAATAGGCAATATTTTATTAAATGAAATAAATAAATTTAAATCAAATTAAATACCGAACTCAATCTCAAATTATTTAATTGAAAACACTCCACATTTAACGAAGAACCTTTATTTTTAAAAACCTCACCACAGCATTTAACAAAAACCCTTAAACAAAACCGCTCTGACAGGAAAAACCGACTTTTTCAATAAAAAGACGGAAGACGGGGTGACACCACTGAACCGCTTGTGCGAATGTCCCGTCTTCCGTTATGTTTTTATTTATATTTTTACACTTTATCGTCTGTTTTTATTTCCAAGGCAGGCTTATTCGTTGCATTCAATGGCGAAATCACTGTCCTTCCTAATTGATCTTCAATGTCCTGCTTTGCGTTTTTAGCAACTTTTCCGCCACGCTTTGCAACTTTTTTGTTTTCTTCAAAGGTTTCGGGCTTTTCTTGTTTTGAAATCGCAGTAGTGGTAACTTCAGCGAGCATATTGAGTACAAGTTCTATGTTCGTCATATTGTCCCGCAGGTTTTCTTTTTTCAAGCCTTTTAAGTCCTTGTATTCCCTGACCGACATCCCGCTCCACGCTCTCGTCATTTCATCGGTTAAAATAGCGTATTCTTTGCCTTCTTTTACCCCGCGTTCTTTCCACTCGTCCGTGAGTTCTTTTCGCATTTCTATGGTCTGAAGTCGCTGGTTTATCCAACCTTCCGGATATCCTTTCGCTCGGTAGAAGTCCGCGCCACGAAGTATCGCCTTTTCGGGATCCGCTATTTCGTCAAGCCGTTCGCTGCCAACCTGCGCAAGCCAGACTTTGAAAGGTTCGGCTTTAGGAAACGGTATAGATTGCACGAGCCTCAAAACGCCCTTCGTATCAAGACAATCGGTCTCACGCATTTTACCGTCATATGCGCGCATTTTCAACTGGTAACAAAATGATACCAGTTCACTTCCTTCTGCTTTCAATCTCCCTTTTAATACTTTCCAATATTTACGGGCAGAATCGTAATCTTTATCCGTCAGAACCGCAACGATATCCACGACCGAAAAATACCAATCTTCTTTTTCAGCGTCCCATACCGTCCTGACCTGCTTATTCTCGAACACTTTTATCTTGTTATCCATAAAAACGCTCCTTGGTAAAACCATAAGTATATTGTATCATACTTTTATTAAATTTTCAATAATTTTACGGTTATCAGTTTGTTAATGTCAAGCCGAAATACACCTGTTTCGGTGCTTAGAAATTCATCGATTCAGGTGTCATTCGTCTTTGACGGAAATATTCTTAATTCTCTTAACTGCAAAAGAAACATAATGATTGATTTGACTATTTTAATCGGTATTTATATTTTACTTGCGGTTTTGATGATTTATTGAAACTAAATTCTCTTTTCGGAACGGGTAGATTATTCTGTTTGTAGAACTGTTCTACCCGTTTTTCTATTGTCTTTTGCGCAAACGGAATTATTCGCTTGTCTTTTAATTCTTCGATTGAAATATGACAACGGTTTGCCGTCTTGCGCACTTTCGTTATAAACG
>CAMOXE010000057.1 GCA_946628865.1 uncultured Clostridia bacterium
CTTCCGCCGTACTTTTCCTTCCACGCCCAAGCGCGCTTTAAAAACTCTTCCCTGCCGATACCCTCTTTCGTAAGCCCTTCGGCGCGAAGCATGTCCACTATCTTGACTTCTGTCGCAATCGACGCGTGGTCCGTCCCGGGTAGCCAAAGCGCCTCGTAACCTTGCATCCGCTTAAAACGGATAATACTGTCTTGTATCGACTCGTCGAGGGCGTGTCCTATATGCAATTGACCCGTTATATTCGGCGGCGGAATAACTATAGTAAACGGAATCTTTTCTCTGTTTACATGCGCCTTGAAATAACCTTTATTTTCCCAATTTTTGTAAATTCTCTCCTCGAAGTCCTTAGGAGAGTAAGTCTTTGACATCTTCATAAATTTTCTCCGAAATATTTCGCTACGTTTATTTATTATAATATAATTAAAATTTATTGTCAAATAAATGTTTGCGCTCATAGGATATAATATCAATAAATTTAAGGAGATTTATATGAAAAGACTTTTGACCGCGCTACTTGCGCTTACCATGCTGCTATTTCCGCTTGCCTCTTGCAAAGAAAAGTCGGATAGCGGCGACAGTCTTACGACCGTAAGGCTTAACGAGGTAACCCACTCGATTTTTTACGCTCCGCTATACGTTGCGCTCGAAAACGATTTTTTTGAAAAAGAAGGGCTTAAAATCGAACTTACCAACGGCGGCGGCGCCGACAACGTCATGACCGCCCTTATTTCCGGCAATGCGGACATAGGACTTATGGGCGTCGAAGCGTCGATATACGTCTATTTGGAGGGTAAAAAAGACGTACCCAACGTCTTTTCTCAACTCACCAAACGCGACGGCTCGTTTTTGGTTTCGAGAAAGGCAGAACCGAATTTCAAGTGGGAAGATCTTGAAAATAAAGAAATAATCGCCGGAAGAAAAGGCGGAATTCCCGCAATGACGTTCGAGTACGTCGTCAATAAACACGGACTTAAAAACGGCAAGAACGTTACGCTTAATAACGATATAGCGTTTAACTTGATGGGTCCGTCCTTCGAGGGCGGAACGGGCGACTATACTACGCTGTTCGAGCCGACCGCAAGCGAATACCAACTCGCCGGCAAGGGCTATATCGTGGCAAGCGTAGGCGAAGAGAGCGGCGAAATACCTTATACCGCTTTCACCGCGCTGAAAAGTTATATAGATAAGCACGGCGACGTGATAGAAAAATTCGTCAGAGCGATATACAAGGCAATCAAGTATCTCGGCGAAACCGACGAGGATACCGTCGCGAAAAGCCTTGTAGGTCAATTCCCGGGGACTTCCCTATCGTCCATATCGACCGCTTTAAAAAGTTATAAAAGAATAGACGCCTGGACGACTGATATGGCAATGACCGAATCTGCGTTTAACAATTTGCAGGACGTAATGGAAAACGCCGGGGAGTTAAAGCGCAGGGTCGCCTTAAGCGACATAACCGACAATTCATACGCAGAAAAGATTTATAAAGAAATTTACGGTTAAAATATGACAAAAAACGGCGTTGCGGCTTTATTTCACAACGCCGTTTAAGGAGACACTTAAGATGAACGAAATATTGAAACTCGACGGCGTCGGGCTAACATATCACACCGAAACCGCCGAAATACATGCGATCGAGGACGTTTCGCTCGATATAGCAAAGGGAGAATTCGTCGCCATAATCGGACCGTCAGGTTGCGGAAAAACGAGTATTTTATCAATAATCTCCGGGCTTTTAAAACCAAGCCGAGGAAAAGTGTATTTTAACGGAAAAGAACTTGTAAAACCCGACAACTCAATCGCGTACATGCTTCAACGCGACGAGTTGTTCCCTTGGCGAACAATAGAGAAAAACGCCTATCTTCCGCTTGAAATAATGAGGGTTAAGGATGCAAAACGAAAAACCGACGTTGAGCGATTACTGAAAAAATACGGATTATGGGAATTCAGAAAATCCTATCCCGAACGGCTGTCCGGCGGTATGCGCCAACGCGCCGCGCTTATAAGGACGCTTGCCTCTTCCCCCGAACTGCTGCTTTTAGACGAGCCGTTTTCGGCGCTCGATTATCAGACGCGGCTTGAGGTTTGCGACGACGTATATTCGATAATAAAAAGCGAAAAAAAGACCGCCCTGCTCGTTACCCACGATATTTCCGAAGCAATCGCGATGGCTGACAGAATTATAGTTCTCACAAGGCGTCCGACAAAAATTTTAAACATGCATTTGATCGACACCGATAAATCTATTTCGCCTTTAAAGCGCAGAGAAAGTCCGGATTTCGGTAAATGGTTTGAAAGGATATGGAGGGAACTGAACAATGAAAACAAATGAAAATTTTTCTCCCGAACACCTCAGATATATCCGCGGGAAAAAACTTAACGGTTTTTTTATAACCTCGGCAAGGCTGTTCCTGATAGTATTTATCGTTGCGATTTGGGAGATTGCGGCGGATATAGGGCTAATCGACAGTTTTTTAATGAGCAGTCCGTCAAGGATAGTCAAAACGATAGGAGAACTGATTAGCGGCGGGGATTTATACGGTCACGTCGCAACGACGCTATACGAAACGGTAATGGGATTTTTGATTGCCACGATCGTCGGGAACGCTTTTGCGCTTTTAATGTGGTGGTCAGAGAGTTTCAAAAAAATCATCGAGCCGTACTTGATCGTTTTAAACAGTTTACCTAAAATAGCCCTCGGACCGATTATAATAGTTTGGTTCGGCAGCGGAGCAAAATCGATTATTTTCATGGCGTTTTTAGTAACCGTAATAGTTACGACGATAACGATGTCCAACGCTTTTTCCGCAACGGAGGCAGGGAAAATAATGCTGCTTAAAAGTATGGGCGGAACTAAATTGCAAATTCTGTTTAAACTCGTACTGCCCTCTTCCGTCCCGACTTTCATTTCTTCGCTTAAAATAAACGTCGGTATGGCATGGATAGGATCTATTATAGGCGAATATCTATCCTCAAAAGAAGGAATAGGCTACTTGATCGTTTACGGCGGTCAGGTGTTTAAACTCGATCTCGTTATGGCAAGCACCGTAATACTTTGTATTCTTGCCGGCTTAATGTATGCTTTCGTCGCGATTTTAGAGCGCGTCCTGCTAAAACAACGCTAACGACGGCGATCGTACCGAGGACGCCGATAATCGGGTATATTTTCTCGACCAAATTAGAAAAACCAAAACGAGATATCCACAAAATCGCCGATGATAACAGTAAATTTTTTAATGTTTTACGTTTATCGCCGAACAAAGAAAAAGAGGAGTAGAGCGAACAGATAAGCGTCGAAAAAATTCCTAAAAGACAAATTATAAGCATGACGAGTCGTGATACGGAGTTTTCGTCGAGCATACTTATTAGCGGCATAACCGAACTTTGCAGTTTACAAGTACTTATTGCAAGCGATATGAAAAATATTAAAACGGCTAAAGCAAAAGACGAAAAGATTGCGGTTACAGCGTTGAATTTCGGACTTTTACCGTCGCCAATATCCGCGAGGACTTTAAACGACGTAAAAGTATTCATTCCGACGTAAAGAACGGGCATCTCGATTTTACCGTATTTTATCGGCTCGGCAAAATTTAAACTTGTTTTTGATAAAGCAAAGTAGATCGTTATTCCCAACGCAAGCGGCATAAACGCAAGGTTAAATTTACCTATCGAATCGACGCCGTTACTTGAAACAATAATAGCAATAACTAAAGAAATAATCAGTAATATTTTAACGTTTTCCGTCTGACATAATATCTGAAAAACGTTTTCAAGCGCGCTTATCATAGACGCGGAAATAATTACGGAACAGCATGACGAGGCGGCTGACACGACGTTTGCGGTCTTACTCTTTGCCCCGAAAGTTAAACTTATGTAAAAAAACAAAAAAAACAAAATAAGCGTAATATAGGTTACGCTTATATTCGGAAACGGAAAGAACGTTGAAATTTCCTTTCCGGTAATAAACCCCGCGCCAACCACTCCGCCTATAACGGTAAAGGTAGCGGATAGATACGAAACGACCTTTTTCATACTAAATAATATGAAAAAGGTCGTTTTATAATGAATAAATCAGTTTCGATATTTTAATTTTCGGTAAATCGGATCCGAGGTAAAATCTCTTTCCTCGTCCACTTCTCCGCCAAGCGCCTCCAAGGCAAGTTTAATTTCTTTATAATCGAGGTAATTATTAGCGAGCGCGCAGGCGTTTTTCAGAATCGGTATCGCACGTTCGTAGCCGTATTTTGATATATAAGAGCAAGATAACGTCATATCCGTACTTTTATTGAAGTGATCAATTAAAACGTTGAATACCCTATCGTCCGGCGGCGTCGTTGACGCGAGAACTTCAATAAAGAAGTTTTTATTAAAGTCATCCTCGTCATAGCATTCGAGAATTTCCTCTTTCACCTCGTCCGCATGACTTACTAACGTCTCGGTAATTACCTCTTTAAGGCTATCGCCGATTTCTCCGCTGCTTAAGAGTTTAACGAGCCCGCCGAGCATACCGCGATCGGCGTACCCGATGATATTCAACAAATTAAGTGAATAAACGGCAAGTTCCTCGTTTGTATCTGCGTTTAAATTATCTTCGAGATATTTAGCGGTCTGAGGAGATTTTTCGATAGCGTCGCATAAATAGTCGGAGACGGAAATTCCGCCGTTTATACAATCATTAAGGGTCTCTACAAGTTCCTTTGCGTCCATATTCGCAAAAAACTCTACGGGAGATTTACCGTTTAACTCCGACAAAGGAGTTTTACCAAACTGTTCGTAAACCTCACCGACTTTATTTTCAAGTTCTTCTTCCGAAAACTTTCCGATATTATCTTGAATATATTTTCTGAAATACGTTTCAAATAAAGCGTCTATATCTATCATATTTTCCTTAAATAATTATTGCTGGCGTTCTGGTTGACCTCGTCGGTTTCGTCAGTCTTGACGCCTAATTGTTCTTTTGCGTTTGTATATATAAGATTATAATTTATAGCGACTTTGCTTTCTATGCCATCCGTTTCTTCACATCGATACCAGCCCGATTTATCCGCAAAACACACTTTACTTAACTCGCAGTCTTTAAATGCGGATATGCCTATATAATTTACGTTTATAGGAATATAAACCTTATTTAAAGACGAACACCCTGAAAAAGCATTGGAATCGATTATTTGCGTTTTTGGCGGAAGTATAATTTCGGTCAAATTCGTGCAACCCGAAAAAGACCTGCTACCGAGCGACTTAAGAAGAGAACCGTGACCGAATTTAACAAAACTTAAAGAACTACAATTTCTGAAGGCTCTTTGACCGATAGTTTCGATCGTGTCGCTCATTATTACTTCAGTTATATTGGATTTTCCGTTAAAAACGGCACTCGAAATCGAGCGCACGGGCGTAGTGCCGTAAAAACTCGGAATATATACGGAAGTTAAATCCGGATTTGTCAGACTTTTAATTTCGGCATAACCGTCAGAAACTTCAAACTCGAAATCGGAGTTTTCCGCAACGACGTACAGGAACTCATAATTAAAACCGCCATGCGAACACTTAAGAATCGTATATCCTTTTGACTTTTCGTAAATTATCCCGTCTTTTACCGCCGCGATCTCGGGATTTGAACTTGAAAATTTCATGTTTTCAATTTGGACACCGTCGGCTGAGTTTAATACGATTTTGGGCTTACCGTCGAACGAAATCAAATCGAGATAACAACCCGAATTGCTATACGATAAATAAGAATCCGTATCGGTTTCGTTATACCCCATAGACAATAAGTCCCCACGTCTTGCGGTTTCGTATAAATAATTCCTTTGCACATCGGTAAAAAGCGATAAGTCTTGCGCTATTGCGGCGTTTGCTACTTGAGCGATATTCCTGACGTTCTTACCCTCGTCGAAATTCGCATAATGACGGATTCCGCCTTTATCGATATAATACGCTATACCGAAAAAGTCTCTGTTTAAATTTTTATATAACAAGCCGACGAGCGAACCGCTTGCATAATAATAGCCGTCAGCCCTTAACTCAGTCGACGCCGGCATATCGGCAATATTCGGCGCGTTTGACGACAATTCTTTGAAATAATCGATATTTTCTTCCGCTCTGACGTATTTTTTGATATAAGAATTCGGAACAATCAATATTCTGAAACGTCCAGATTGTTCCTTAAACAAAGTCTTACCTATTTTAACCTCGAATTTTATACCATACGGCTCGACAACTCTTATAGCCGCGCCCTTCTCCATTTCAAATATATAATCCGAGTCCTCTTCGGCGTATGAAACAAAACTTGAAACAGGTAAAACCGAGAATACTCCCGATATTAGTATTGAGAGGATGATTGTAAATAAAGTTTTTAAATTTGATTTAAACATAATTCAATCCTCATCATCAAAATCGTCAAACGGATCGTAATAATAACCTTCTCCGAAAGTCGCGCTCGAGTTTACTATATCCGAAGCGCAACGCAATACAATGATGATAGGAAGAACGTAATCTTTAGTACACATATAGATTAAAACAGTCCGCTTATTACCCCGTTATCGTCTACGTCTATTTTTTCCGCCGCGGGAACTTTCGGAAGCCCGGGCATCGTCATTATATCACCGGTAAGCACGACTATAAATCCCGCGCCGCTTGA
>CAMOXE010000058.1 GCA_946628865.1 uncultured Clostridia bacterium
AGCGGTATCGACTTGAACGGTGATAAGCGGCATGAACAACGGTGCCGCGAGCAGTAATAGCGTTGCAATGATACTGAGTATGCCTTGCAGCGCAAAGACCTTTTTTCTCGTTGATTTTTTTATCATTTGAATATTCTCCTTTGGCTTTTGCCAGACTAATAGTATCATATATAGCCCACATTTGTCAAGCATATAGGCTATAATTAGCCCAAAAAAGAGGAGAATTTTTAATGGATACTTATGAAACTGTAAAACGCCGTATTTACGAACTTTGCGAAGAAAGGAAGTGGACGATAAACAGGTTGGCTACCGAATCGGGAATTTCTCGGTCGTCACTTAAAAATATTCTTTACGGAAGAAGCACTAATCCCGGAATCGTTACTATAAAAATAATTTGCGACGGGTTGAGAATATCGCTGTCGCAATTTTTCTCTTCTCCCGAATTTAACTCATTGGAACAGGAATTGGTCTAACGGATTTTTCTTAATGCCAAAACGGTTGACAAAGCGCATTATATGTTATATAATATATTTAACTAATTATAATGGAGAATATTATGGCGGAGTTTTATTCTGAAAAAATCGCAAAATCTCCGAGGATCGACCTTTTAAAGGCGGACCTTTTTAAAGAAATGCCGCAAATAGAGGCGGACAGAGCGGTGCTTTTGACTAAGTCCTATATGGACACCGAAGGTCAACCGATAACCCTTCGCCGCGCAAAGGCGTTCGAGTATATATTGGACAATATCCCGATAACGATAAGGGACAGGGAACTTATCGTCGGCTCGGCTACGAAAAGACCGCGCAGTTGTCAGGTCTTTCCGGAGTATTCGTTCGAGTGGTTAGAGAGCGAATTCGACACGCTCGCAACGCGAACCGCGGATCCGTTCTACATTTCTGAGGACACGAAGAAAACTCTTCACGAGGTATACAAATACTGGAAAGGCAAGACGACGAGCGAACTTGCCACAGCGTACATGACTCCGGAAACGCTCATGGCGATAAAGCACAATATGTTTACGCCGGGCAACTATTTTTACAACGGCATAGGACACGTTACGGTAAACTACGCCGAAGTTCTGGCGATAGGCTTTTCGGGAATAATCGAGAAAGTCGAAAAAGAGATGGCGACCATGCGCGTTACGGACGCGAACTATTGCAAGAAGAACGTATTTTTGCAGTCGGTGCTTATATCCTTAAAGGCGGCTATAAGATACGCGGAGAGATATTCGGCGCTTGCTAAGGAACTTGCGGCGAAAGAGGGCGACGCCGCGCGCCGCGCCGAACTCGAAAAAATAGCGAAAAACTGCGCGAGAGTGCCGAAGTACGGCGCGAAAGATTTTTACGAGGCGTTGCAATCGTTCTGGTTCGTGCAGATGCTTATTCAGACCGAGTCGAGCGGGCATTCGATCTCGCCGGGGCGTTTCGATCAATACATGTATCCCTACTACCTTATCTCGAGAGAGAACGGCATGACGCGCGAAGAGGCTCAGGAACTTATCGACTGCGTCTGGGTAAAATTAAACGATTTGAACAAGTGCAGAGACGCGGCGTCCGCGGAGGGGTTTGCGGGCTATTCGCTCTTCCAGAACCTCATTGCGGGCGGACAAGACGAGGCCGGCAACGACGCCACGAACGACCTTTCGTTTATGACGATAACGGCGACCGAAAACGTATTTTTGCCGCAGCCGTCGTTCTCGGTAAGGGTATGGAACGGCTCTCCGCACGAGTTTTTACTCCGCGCGGCGGAACTTACGCGCACGGGCATAGGTTTTCCGGCGTACTATAACGACGAGGTAATAATACCCGCGCTCATGTCGAGAGGGCTTACGCTCGAAGAGGCGAGGGACTATAACATAATCGGTTGCGTCGAGCCGCAAAAGGCGGGCAAGACCGACGGTTGGCACGACGCGGCGTTCTACAATATGATGCGGCCATTGGAGATGGTGTTCAAAAACGGCGTGGAGGACGGCGAAAACGTCGGGCTTTCCACGGGCGACGTGTCGTCGCTAAAGACGTTTGCGGATTTTTACGGCGCGTATAAAAAGCAAAACGATTATTTCATATCTCTGCTCGTAAACGCGGACAACGCGATAGACAACGCGCACGCGACGCTCTGTCCGTTGCCGTTTATGTCGTGTATGGTAGAGGACTGCATAAAGCGCGGCAAGAGCGTCCAAGAAGGCGGCGCGATCTACAATTTCACGGGACCGCAGGGCTTTGGAATAGCGAACATGACCGACGCGATGTGGGCGGTAAAGACGCTCGTTTACGAAGAGAAGAAATACACGCTCGAAGATTTCAAGAACGCGGACAAAGACAATTACGGCAAGGATATGGACGAGCATGCGGCGGAAAAACTCACGCTCGCTATTTGCAAAGAACTCAAAAAACAGGGCAAAGACCTTACCGAAAGCGATATAAAGACCACTTATGAGACCGTAAGGAAAAATCCTTGTTCCGCCGAGAAAAAGGCGTTTTACGACGAGATGCTTAAAGCCATCGACGCTCTTCCCAAATACGGCAACGACGTAAAGGAAGTGGACTCGTTCGCGAGGGATATAGCGTATCTCTATACGAAAGAAGTCGAGAAATACGAAAATCCGCGTGGCGGAAGATTCCAAGCGGGGTTATATCCGGTATCGGCGAACGTGCCGCTCGGCGCGCAGACGGGCGCGACTCCGGACGGCAGACTCGCGTTCACTCCCATAGCCGACGGCGTCGGACCTATGGCGGGCAGAGACGTAAAAGGACCTACCGCGGCGTGCAATTCGGTTTCCACGCTCGATCACTATATCGCCTCGAACGGCACGCTGTTCAATATGAAATTCCACCCGACCGCGCTTGCGGGCAGACACGGCTTAGAGAATTTCGTAGCGCTCGTTCAAGGCTATTTCGACAGAAAAGGCTCGCACATGCAGTTTAACGTAGTCAGCCGCGAAACTCTTCGCGACGCGCAAAAACACCCCGAAAAGTATAAAGGGCTTGTGGTAAGGGTCGCGGGGTATTCGGCGCTGTTCACGACGCTTTCGCGTTCGCTGCAGGAAGATATAATAAGGCGTACCGAACAAGGCTCGTTTTAAGAGGAGACAAAAATGAAAGAATATTTAACCGTAAAAGGGCGAATATTCGATATGCAGAGATTTTCGGTACACGACGGTCCGGGGATAAGGACGATAGTGTTTTTAAAGGGCTGTCCGCTAAGGTGCAGATGGTGCTGTAATCCGGAATCTCAGAAATACGATATACAGGAAATGACGCTCGGCGGAAAGACCAAGACCGTCGGGAGGGACGTAACCGTAGCCGAAGTCATAGACGAAGTCGAAAAGGACAGAGTGTATTACAAGCGTTCGGGCGGCGGCATGACGCTGTCGGGCGGGGAATCGCTTATGCAGCCGGAGTTTGCGACGGCGCTGCTTAAGGCGGCGAAAGAGCGGAGTATCAACACCGCGATGGAGTCCACGGGGTTTGCGGACTTTTCCGTGATAGAGCGTTACCTTCAAGACCTCGACTTATATCTGATGGATATAAAGCATATCGATTCTGAAAAGCACAAGGCTTTTACGGGACAACCCAACGAAAGGATTCTGGAAAATGCGAAAAAAATCGCCGAAAGCGGCACGCGCCTTATAGTGCGCACGCCCGTTATACCGACTTTCAACGCGACCAAAGAAGAGATATCTGCGATAGCGGAGTTTGCGTCGGGGCTTAAAGGCGTTACCGAAATGCACCTGTTGCCGTATCACAGAATAGGTATGGACAAATACGCGGGGCTTAAGCGGGATTATACGCTCAAAGACCTCGAGCCGCCCTCGAAAGAACTTATGAACGAACTTTTGGCGGTGGTAAATTCTTACGGACTTAAAGGACAGATAGGCGGATAAAATGGCTGAAAAGATAACCTTAAAAACGGCGCAAGCGCTCAGCGAGGGCGTGCGCAGATATGCGGAATCGCTCGGGAAGAGCGTAGTCGTCGCGGTGTGCAATTCGCAGGGGCGTATAATAACGGTAGACGTCATGGACGGCGCGTTTTTGGTAAGTTTTGACGTGGCGACGAAAAAGGCGTATACGTCGGTGGCGGTGAAGATGAGTACGGCGCGGCTGGGCGAAGAGGTGAAGTCGGGCGGAGCGCTCGAGGGACTGCATAGCGACGAGTTGATATTCTTCGGCGGCGGCGAGCCGCTTAAGGTCGGCGATGAAGTTATCGGCGGTCTCGGCGTAAGCGGCGGAACGGTAAAAGAAGATACGGACTTTGCGGCGTTCGGTGCGAAACTCTTTGAAGAATTGTATAAAATATTAAAATAGACATCACCCGTCAAGGCTTAAAAACGTTTTTAAGTCTTGACGGGTTTTATCGTATTACGAGTAAAATTACGCGATATGAGCGCATTTTTACCGCTTGGACTTTTGTCGGGCTATGGAACTGAACGAGAAGATAAAAAAGATATTAAAGCGGGTAGAAAAGCCCGCGAGATATATAGGCGGGGAATACGGCGAGAGGGCTTTAAGCCCCTCGGCTTTAAACTACTGTATATGTTTTCCGGACGTATACGAAGTCGCGATGAGCAACTTAAGCATACGCATAGTCTCCGAAGTGATAAACCGAGTCGAGGGCGCGGTGTGCGACCGCTGTTTCGCGCCGTGGACGGATTTCGGCGACGAACTGAAAAAAAACGGCGTTCCGCTCTACTCTCTCGGCATGAAAATGCCGCTTAAAGACTTCGATATGATAGGCTTTACCCTGCAGTACGAGATGAGTTACACCACGATACTGTATATGCTCGACTTAGCGGGTATACCGCTTTTAAGAACGGAGCGCGGCGACGACTATCCTATAATTCAGGCGGGCGGACCATGCGCGGTAAATCCCGAGCCGCTTGCGGACTTTATAGATATATTCGTCATCGGCGACGGCGAAGAGAGCATGCGGGACTTAGCCGAATTAAAACTTAAAATTTCTGACAAACGCGAATTTTTAAAGGCGGCGACGGCGATACAGGGCGTATACGTTCCGTCGCTTATGGAGGTGGAATACTTCCCCGACGGGAGAATAAAGGGCTTTTCGATAGACAAGCCGATAAAAAAATCGCTTTGCCGCGATTTAGACGGCGGTGCGTTTCCCGAAAAAATGCTCGTGCCGAACGTCGAGAGCGTGTTCGACCGCGCGGTCATAGAAGTAATGCGCGGTTGCTATCGCGGTTGCAGGTTTTGTCAGGCGGGGTTTATTTACCGTCCGGTAAGACCGAGAAAGCCCGAAACGCTGTGCGCTCAAGCGGTAAAACTTATCGAGAACACGGGCTTTGACGAAGTGGGGCTGAACAGCCTTTCGACGGGCGATTACCCGTACTTAAAAGACCTCATCAAAAAACTCAAATGCGAACTGCCGAAGGACGTAAAACTTGCGCTGCCGTCGCTGCGCTTAGACAGTTTCGACGGCGAATTCGTGCAGGAAACCAAGAAAAATTCGCTTACCTTTGCGCCCGAGGCGGGTACGCAACGCCTTCGCGACGTTATAAATAAAGACATCACCGAGGACGACGTCGAACGCGGACTTAACATGGCGTTCGAGAACGGATATTCGGGGATAAAACTCTATTTTATGTTCGGTCTGCCGACCGAAACCGACGAGGATATTTACGGAATATCCGACATAGTCGCCAAAATCCGCAAGATATATTCCGCGAACAAAAACAAAGAGCGCAACTTAAGAATAAGCGTAAGCGCGTCGACGTTTATACCAAAGCCTTTTACGCCCTTCCAATGGGAGGCGCAGATAACCGAAGAGGACGTAAAGCACAAGGCGGGACTGCTCCGCGAGAAACTGTTTTATCGCAACACGAATTTAAGTTGGAACGACTTTGCTCTTTCGGAGATAGAGGCGGTGCTTGCGCGCGGCGACAGAAAAGTCGGCAAAGTGCTTTATTCCGCCTATAAAAAAGGCTGTTATTTCGACGGCTGGTCTGACAAATTCGATCCCGAAAAGTGGAACGCGGCGTTTGAAGAGAACGGCGTGGACAAGCGTTTTTATACGCGGGAGTGGGGCGAGGACGAGATACTGCCGTGGGATTTTATCGACTGCTTTATCGACAAGAAATTCCTGCTTAAAGAACGCAAAAAAGCGTATGCGGGGGAAGTTACGGGCAGTTGCAAGCAAGGCTGCAAGGCTTGCGGAATACAAAAAACTTTCAGGTGCGACGTATGATTTTGATGCGATACTGTAAAGACGGCGGAGCGGAGTTTATTTCGCATCTGGATATGCTGAAGAATTTCGGCAGGACGTTCGCGCGGGCAAAAATCGCGGTAAAATATTCCGCGGGGTATCACCCGCATATGCTCGTGTATATGTCCGCGCCGATAGGCGTCGGGATAAAAAGTTATTCGGAGTACTGCGTAGTCGATACCGACGAGACGGCGGAAGAGTTCAAGCGCAAATTCAATCTTTATTCTCAAAGCGGAATAAAATGTACGGCGGCGTGGGAGACGGATAGCAAGAAAGGCGTCGCGAGCGATATAGTTAAGGCGCAATATTTAATCAAGGGTATAAACGATTTCGAGCCGAAAGAGATTTCAGACCTCGACGAGTTTATAATAACGGCGAGAGACGGTTCGGAGAAGAACGTGAGAAATCTTATTTATTCAATCGAGAAAGCCGACGGCGGAATAAGGTGCGTATTAGGTTTCGGCAACGGACTTCGCGTTGAGAAATTCGTCGAAAAACTCGTAGGTTTTTACGGCGGAGACGATATAGATATTACCAAAGAGGAGGGCTTAACGGCGGACGGGCGACCGTTCGAGGAGAGCAAATGCCAATAGAGATTTATATTGACGAAATCGGCGGGAATTACGTCGGCGCGGTAAAAAGCGGCGAAAAACTCGTCGAATACAGACTCGAAAAAAAGAATAAGACCGTAACTATAGGCAGTATCTTTAAGGGCAGAGTGGAAAAAGTGCTTACGGGCATGCAAGCCGCGTTTGTAAACGTGGGCTTAGACCGAAACGGCTACCTTTCGGTAGACGACATGATAATGGACCGCAGCGAACTCGTCGGCAAGGTGGAATTTCCGTCAATACTCGACTTAAAAGAGGGCGACGAGATAATGGTTCAAGCGGTCAAAGACCCCGCCGGCAGTAAAGGCGTAAGGCTGACCAATCACGTCTCGTTTGCCGGGAGGTACGTCGTGTTTATGCCGAACATCGAGTTTTTGGGCGTTTCGAGAAAGATTACCGACGAAAAAGCGCGGAATCGCCTTTACGATCTCGCCAAGTCCTTGAAAAAGGACGGTTTCGGCTTGATAGTCCGTACCGCCGCTTTGGACGCGAAAAAATCCGATATAAGGCGCGAAGTCAAATATCTTATCGGCGAATACGCCGAGGTTAAGAAAAAGTTCGAGAGCATTTCCGCGCCCGCGTGTTTGCACGAAGAGGGCAATCTCGCGTTCAGATTGATAAGGGACGTTTTCGGCTCTGATACCGAGAAAGTCGTCGTGGGCGACGCCGAGATCTACGAAAAAATGCTCGGCTACGCGCGTAAGGCGGACAGACGACTGAAAGGCAGACTGCAATTTTTCAAAGACGGCGTGGATATGTTTCGCCGTTTCGGTTTGGAAGAAGAAGTCGACGCGTTGCTCGATCGGAAAGTCTATTTAAGCAGCGGCGCGTACATAGTGATAGACAAGACCGAGGCGCTGACGGCGATCGACGTAAACACCGGCGCTTTTGTCGGCGAGGAAAGTCTTGAAGAAACGGTGTTTAAAACCAACCTCATGGCGGCGGAAGAGATAGCCCGTCAACTGCGGCTTAGAAACATTTCGGGGATAATCGTAGTCGATTTTATCGACATGACGGAAGAGAAACACCGACAAACGCTTTTAAAGACGCTCGAAGAGGCGCTGAAAAAAGACAGAGAGCGGTGTAATCTTATAGGTATGACCGAACTCGGACTCGTCCAGATCACGAGGAAAAAGCGGAGAAGAGAAAGCGCGTCGTCGCTGCTTAAAACCTGTCCGTACTGTCAGGGTATGGGGCAGATACACTCCAACGAATATACGGTAATGAAGATTCGCGCGGCGCTACTCGACCTCTTTGCGGACGGCTACGAAAACGCTACGATCGATTTAAACGTCGAAACCGCGGATTATATTCTGTCTAAAAACGTCCTAAAAAATGACGTGGAAAAGATATACGTCGGAAAGCGCGTATATATAATTCCGCACAAGACTTACCATCAGCATTTCTTTATCGTAAAAGGCAATAACGACAAGGCGATGCAAGTTCCCGACAAGGCGGTATTATTATATTGATTATGATGAAAGGATATAGCGTAGACTACAATTTAAGAACTTCGGATTTCGACCGCTACGACAGACTTCGTCCGTCCGCGGTGTTAGACATTTTTCAGGACGTTGCGGGCAGGAACAGCGACGCCTACGGCTCGGGCTTTGAGGCAATGCTGAGCAAGGGATTATTGTGGATACTTCTCCGCACTCGCTACGACGTGATAAAGTCCCCCAAGCCGCTCTCCACCGTAAGGGCGATAACCGCGCCGCACGCTCCCGGCATGGCGGACTTTGACAGAGATTACTTAATAACCGACTTATACGGCGACGTTTTGATAAAAGGCACGTCGAAATGGTGCCTTATAGACCTTAACACGAGGCGTATAGCCTTTAAGTACGACGAGGTGAGTTGCGGCGAGTACGCGAGCGAGCCTTTATACCCCGAGGGGCTAAAAAAGATACCGAATTTTTCCGAAGAGGGGTTTAGCGAGTATAAAAACGCTCCGACGTTTTCCGCGCTCGACCATAACGGACACGTCAACAACATAAAATACGCCGACTTTATTTCGGACGCGCTGGCGCTTGAAAAGGGCAAAGAGATAAAGACGTTCGAGATAGACTATATCCACGAGATAAAAGGCGGGGAGTTTTCGCTGTTTTATAAAGCCGAGGACGGCGGGGATTTATTGAAGTGCGTATCGGGCGGGGGAGAGATATTCCGCGCGAAGATAGAGATATAAACTCTCGGCGAACGCAATGCGTGGCGGGGCGATTTCATATATCGGGTATACCAGCCGAGAATAATACGAATCCGCTTCTGACGGCATATTTTGCGTTCTTTTCGGCGAGTTCTCGCGCAATGAATTGATATTCTATTGCACTCACACTCACCAAAAATATCCGCAAAATACGCGG
>CAMOXE010000059.1 GCA_946628865.1 uncultured Clostridia bacterium
GGGAGAGTCGTAAAAGGTTGTTGCGAAATAAAGGTTTCACTTATCAATAAAAAAAATAGTTTTTTATAACCATAAAGGCGGCGCGAAAGCGGGGGTTCCCAATTCCCGCGCCGCTGACGTCGGTTTAAAAGAATAAGGCGCAACTCTTCTTAGTGAGCAGCGCCTTATTTTTATGCGTTATTAAGCGTTTATGACTTTAACCTTTACAGAGGAGGTAACGTCGGGCAAAAACTTGATTTCGACGGTGTAGACGCCTTGATTTTTAATCGTATCTTTTAAGAGAATTTTCTTTTTGTCTACGTCGAAACCGTCCTCGGCGAGTTTCTCCGCTATTTCTTTCGAGGTAATGCTGCCGAAAATCTTTCCGTTTTCGCCGCACTTAACCGCGCAGACCACTTCGTGATTTTTGATTTTCGCCGCGACTTCTTTCCAGTACTTTTTTTCTTCCGCCTTGTGGAACGCCTCGGCTTTTTTCTTGTTGTTTACGGCGTTTACCTCTGTCGAAGTCGCCTCTACCGCAAGTTTCTTCTTTATAAGAAAATTCTTTGCGTAGCCGTCGCTTACTTCGATGATATCGTCTTTTTTTCCCGACCCTTTGACGTCGGCGAGTAATATAACTTTCATATGCTTTCTCCTTTATAATTTAGCGTTGTTTTCTATTAAATCTAAGCCCTAAAAGTATTATGATTTGTATCGGAACTCCGATAATGAATATCAGCCACATGCGGTAATCGATAAATTGCAGGTACACGCTGAGTAAAATCGACCAGTTCAATACCGAAGAGCATACGGCTTTAAGCAGGTGATTTTTCAGCCATTTGCGGTTATAGTACAAAAGCAATAAAGAACATATCGGTACTCCCCATACGAACGCCTGCCATAGCGGAGGCGACATCTTAAGAATAAGTATCGAGTAAACGAATATTACTGCTGCTATGAAGTACACAACCGAAACCGACATCATTATCGTGGTTATGATATAATTCATATTCGCTTTCGTGTTTTTCTGCTTTTCGAGATCGAGCGCGTCCGCTTTAGCGTCCGCGTGCGTAAGATAATCGAGCGTAACGCCGTATATCTCGCACAGTTTATAAAGTATAGAAATATCCGGCAGCGAGTCCGCGTGTTCCCATTTGGAAACGGATTTATCCGAATAGTTGAGTAATTTGGCAACGTCCGATTGCGTAAGATTTTTATTTTTTCTAAGCGTCGTAAGGTTTTCTGCAACAATTGCTTTGACGTCTTTTTCCATAATTTAATTATACAACCTTTTAAACAAAAAATCAATCTATAGCGAAACATTTTTAAAAAATTCTAAAATGGCGAGAATTATAAATACGTTTCTCCACTTCGCTTAGGGGAATTCTCTCGAAATTATATATCTTTAGAGTTCTTTTCTCTTTACAAAAAACGTAAATCGGAATATAATCGGATTATATGATAGTTACGGTAATTTGCGACGTTCTCGGCAAAAAGAACAACGGAACGACGCTTGCGATAAGTAATTTGATAGATTATCTTAGGGCAAAAGGGCATACGGTAAGAGTGGTGTGTCCCGACGAGGATAAAAAAGGCGTAGAGGATTATTACGTCGTTCCGGTATTAAATCTCGGACGATTTTTAAACGGAATACTCGAAAAAAACGGCGTAAAACTCGCTAAAGCGGACGATAAGATTCTCGCCGAGGCGATAGACGGTGCGGACGTAGTGCATATTGCAATTCCGCTTCATTTAGGCGCAAGGGGAGTGAAAGCGGCGAGAAAATTCGATAAGCCGATAACTGCGGGTTTTCACGCGCAGGCGGAAAACGTTACCGCGCATTTTGGCATGATGAATTTCGAGCTTGCAAACCGAATCGTATATAAGATTTTCTACTCGAAAGTGTATAAATACGTTGACGCCGTGCATTATCCTACTGAGTTTATAAGAAATATATTTGAAAATGCGACTGAAAAAACTAACGGCTACGTCATATCCAACGGCGTAAACGAAGAGTTTTTTCTCCCGCATGAAGGCGTGAGAATAAGCGACAAGTTTACCGTCCTTTGTTCGGGCAGGCTGAGTAAGGAAAAAGATCAGGGGACGCTTATCAGCGCGGTCGCAAAAAGCAAGTATAAGGATAATATAAAGATTTTGTTTGCGGGGGACGGGCCGAGAAAGAGCGAACTGTTAAAACTCGCCGAAAAACTCGGAGTGGACGCGGAGTTTAAGTTCTATTCTCGTGAGGAGATATTAGACGTGTTGCACGGCGCGGATCTGTACGTTCATACCGCTACCGTGGAAATAGAGGCGATTGCCTGTTTGGAGGCGATAGTCTGCGGACTTGTCCCCGTAATATGCGATTCGCCCAAGAGCGCGACCAAGGCGTTTGCGCTCGACGAAAATAATCTTTTCCCGATGAAAAACAGCGACGCTTTGGCGGCAAAAATCGATTTTTGGTACGAAAACGAAGAGTTAAAGGGGGAATATCTGAAGAGGTATAAACAAATGATAGGCGCGTTCGATCAAAAAGAGTGCATGGAAAAAATGGAGAAAATGCTTTTCGACGCGATCGATGTTCATAACGGCAATGAAAAAGATTAACTATTACGACGACGAACTAAACGACGACTTTGCCACTACGAAGGTTGAAAAAGGAACTTTAAAAGGCTATAAATATAATCACGGCATTGTTTGGCGCATTGCAGCGTTTATCATCTATTATATAATAGCGTTGCCGCTCACGAGGCTTTATAACGTCCTTATTCACGGCGAAGTCGTAAAAAACGCAAAAGTAATGCGCGGACATCGCAAAAACGGTTGTTTTATTTATGCAAATCACGTTATGACGGCTGCGGACGCTTTTACACCGAGCGGAGTAACTTTCCCCAAGAAAGCGTATATAATAGTCGGCGCGGCGGCGGTGAGTATTCCGATAGTCAAGGAATTTGTCGCGATACTCGGCGGGGTGCCTATATCCACGGATTTTTCCGGAATGAAGGCGTTTAACGAAAAGATAAAATCGCTTGCGGAAAGGAAAAAGTGCGTTTATATCTATCCCGAAAAGCATATCTGGCCGTATTATACGGATATACGACCGTTTGAAAGTGTTTCTTTTTCTTACCCCGCTATTTACGACAAACCGTGTTTTGCCGTTACGAGAGTGTTTAAAAAACGTCTGTTTTTAAAGCGTCCGAGGGTGGTTACCTATGTTGACGGTCCTTTTTTTCCGAATAACGACTTGCCGCTTGCGAAACGTAAGAAAGATTTGCGTGACAGAGTATATTCGGCAATGAAAGGGCGCTCGATTTTGTCAGATTGCAAATATATCGAATATATAAAGCGGGATGAAAATGCCGAGGAAGAACTTAAAAATATCGCTTAAACGTAAAAGTCCCGAAAGAAAGCCGAACGGCTTTCTTTCGGGACTTTTTATACGGTTTAATCAGCCTATAGGCTTGTTTTCTTTAAAAAGCGCCTTTAAAAGTATAGGACAAACGACGGAAGATATAACTATTAAAAATATCGTCGCTACGAGTGGGTCGAGACCGCCTGCGGGCGATATAAGCGAAGAGCCTGCGGCGTAAACGGCGAGGGCGACTTCGCCTCGTGCTATCATACCGCAACCTACCGTTGCGGATTCTCTTAAGTTAAAACCGAACGCCTTAGCCATAGCGCCGCAACCTATTATCTTGCCGGCAATGCCGAGCAAGACGAAAATCGCGATAAACAGGAGGTATCCGACGTTAAACGCGGAGAAGTCAGCGCTTATGCCGATATAAGTAAAGAAGATAGGCGA
>CAMOXE010000060.1 GCA_946628865.1 uncultured Clostridia bacterium
GGGTTTGAGCATGCTGCGCCCCAATGCGGGAAGTTTTTGTTTTCCGATAACCTTCGTGCGTTTTCTGATAGAAAGCGGAGTGTCCGTTTGCGCGTTTTCGTTCAGTAGTGCGCCGCCGTAAGCCTTAACGATCAAACCGTCTTTTTCGAGTTTTTCGAGATCGCGTCTGATAGTCTCTTCGGAAACGTCGAATCTTTTCGACAGATCGCTTACGACCACTTTTTTCTCGGTTTGCAGTAAAGACAGTATTTTATTTTTCCTTTCTACCGCAAGCATTTATCCCCCTTCATTAAAAAATGCAAACCCTTTCCGATTTGCATTTTACAACCGTATTTTACAGAATTTTTTCTATAAGTTTAGCGTCCGGACGCGCAATTACGGTACTGTCTAAAAGCATACCACTTTGCATTACCGCGTCTTTTGCACGTTCTATCGCGGCGTCTACCGCGGCTACCTCGCCGGTTATTATCGCATACGATTTACCGCACATTCCCCTCGCCAAGCGAATCTCGATAAGTTTAACTTCCGCGGTCTTTACGGCGTTATCAGCCGCAACTATAATCTGCGACGCGTCAAAAGTCTCGATGACGCCGAGCGAATTGATTGAGTTTACGTTAGTCGTTCCCGTTATCGCGGGGAAAATGCTTTCGTCGGGATTGCCGAGAACGAAACTGTCTATATACTGAAGTTCAAACGTCGTTTTAGCGTTGTCGACAGCGGCGCGCACGGCGCTGAGTTCCCCGGTTATTATAGCAATATATTTGCCGGGACACACCGTCTGAGCCTCGATTATATCGACGTCAGAAGTCTTTACCATTATATCCGTCGCCGTTATGCCTGCGGAAACGGTTTTATATTCGATCATTCCTATTGCTCTGCTCAACTTTCGTTACCTCATCGCTTTTATGGTTATAAACTTTTCGTTCACTTCGGTCACGAGTCCGCAAATCGAAGCGTGGATATTTACGCTTAAAGCGCCTTCTTTCGCAAGCGCCACAACGTCGCCCCGCGTTACCTTATCGCCTTGCTTTACGCATGGCACAGCCGGCGCGCCTATATGTTGCGAACACATTATTTTTACTTCGTCTACCGCGCGGACTTTATTGTCAAGCGGCGCCTCCGCCTCGTAACCGCTTACGCCTAACCGCGCAATCAATCGCGTTATCGGGACTTTTCTGTACGGGCGATTTTTCTCGACTTCTCCCGCTTTTACCGTGGGATCCGGTTTTATACCCTCCGAACGCAAGCCGCCTTTAACGAGGTTTATCAGTTTTCTCGGTGACAAGCCTTGCGGGCATGAATACAGTTCGCATACACCGCAAGAACAGCAATAAAACGTGTTCATAAAGGCTTTTACGTCGCTGAAATTATTGCATGCCGCCGCACGCATTATCTTGTGCGGCTCGATCGGGTGACCTAAATTATGTCTCGGACAAAGGTCGGTACAAAGTTGACATTGACAACAACTCGCCGCGGCGCGCGCTATCTCGATTTTAAGTTCACTGTTAAGTCTGTTTAAAAGGTAATGTTCGGGCGGAAGAACGAAAACCGAATTGGTAGTCTTGGTTACGACGTCTCCCGCACCTTTAACGACGCCCATCATCGGTCCGCCTACCCAATAAACGTAATCGTCTGTCGTAACGCCGCCTGCCATATCGACGACGTCTTTTAACTTTGCGCCGATAGGAACTCTGACCGTTATAGGGGATTTCACCTCGCCCGCAACCGTTACGAGTTTGTCCGTAAGCGGTTTTTCTTTGAGCGCGCGGTACGCGTTGTACATCGTTTCGACGTTGTATACTATCACGCCGCACTCTATCGGAAGTCCGCCGGGGCGAACGACTTTTCCCGTCGCCTCGTATATCATCACGACTTCGTCGCCGGCGGGATAAACCGCGTCGAGTTTACATATCTTTAATTTCGGATAATTACCGAGTTCGCTCTCCACCGCCTTAATAGCGTCGGTATAATGCGATTTCAGGCATATTATCCCCTCTTTCGCGCCTAAAGTTTCGCGCGTCAAATCGAACGCCTCGAGAATCTCTTTGGCGCAAAGAGTCATAAGTTGCCTGTGCAGTCTTAAAAGAGGCTCGCATTCGGCGCAGTTCAAAAGCAGGGTCTCCGCCTTGTCGTTTAACTTCGCATACGAAGGAAAGCCCGCTCCGCCCGCTCCGACGATTCCGGCATCTTTATAAGTTTTACTCAAAAGAGCAATATCCATAATCTAAGTTACTCCAAGTCCAAATTCTGCCCTTCATCTACTATTCCGACGATAGCCGCGTCGATAGGAGATCTGTCCTCGCCGCAACCTATTCTTGCGGCGCTGCCTTCCGCAACGAGTACGAGTTCGCCTATTCCCGCTCCGACTTTATCCACCGCAACGATTCTGTTGCTTTGTTTCATCGCAGTTACAGGCTCTACTATCATGAATTTATTGCCGACTAAATTCTCGCTTTTCCGCGTGGAAACCACGAAGCCGACGACTTTTCCTATCAGCATATATTACCTCTTCAACGGATAAGTTCCGCTGTCATTCCCGTAGTTATTTTCGCCGCGTTTGCCTCGTCGGTATCGATGTGCATTTCAAGCGTGAACGACGGATCAACTCTTATTACGACGTTATTGAATATCGTGGCGCGCTCGTTATCGACTTTTACCGACACTACGTCGCCGTTTTTAACACCTGCGCGCGTTGCGTCCGTCGGAGACATATGTATATGCCTTTTTGCCACGATACAACCTTCTTTTAAATATATCGCACCGCACGGACCTACGAGCGCTATCGGGGCGGACCCTTTCAAGTCTCCGGATTCTCTGAGCGGGGCTTTTACGCCGAGTTTTACGGCGTCCGTCGCGGATATTTCAACTTGCGACGCTTTTCTGACCGGTCCTAATATACGAACGTTCTCTATAGCCCTAAGTTTAAGACCTACTATGGTTACGAGTTCGTTAGACGCAAATTGACCGCCCATCAGTTCTTTTTTCTTCGTAAGCGTATAGCCTTTTCCGAATAAAGTTTCGACGTCGGCTTGCGTCAGATGAACGTGCCGTGCTGAAACGCCTATAGGCACTTCGTAGCCGCTTACGGATTTATTTTCTTCTTTCAACGAGTCCAATATTATCCTCGTGATCTTTTCAATTTCTGAAGAATTCACTTTTAGTTACCCGATTTTTTTGTAATAGTAAAATAATACAGCGATAATTTTCGCTATAATACAAATCAACTCAGTAAAATTACGCAGCCCGTTTCGACGGACGACGATGCGTCCGTCGAGCGTTTTTTTAAACCGCGACCGCGCTTAGGTTACTCAAAAAGGTCTTATATCTTCGGTAAGATCTTTTCAACGTCGCCGTGAGGTCTCGGGATAACGTGAGTAGCAACGAGTTCGCCGAGTTTCGCTGCGTTAGCGCTGCCTGCCTCTACCGCCGCTTTAACCGCGCCTACGTCGCCTCTTACCATTACGGTTACGAGTCCGCTACCGATCTTCTCGGTTCCGACAAGTACGACGTTCGCCGCCTTTAACATCGAATCCGCCGCTTCGATCGCCG
This sequence comes from uncultured Clostridia bacterium, assembly GCA_946628865.1. Classification (GTDB taxonomy): domain Bacteria; phylum Bacillota; class Clostridia; order Christensenellales; family Borkfalkiaceae; genus UBA10281. The sequence goes on from CAMOXE010000060.1 coordinate 3,550, forward strand.
CAGTAAGACCTCTGGTTTCTACCATTCCCAATGCTTCAAGTGCCATTTTTATGCCCTCCATTTAAATTTCCTTAATATAAGTTTCCGCTATCTTTTCAGGACTTTTGCCCTGTGATTGCTTAGTTTTGTTCAACCTATCCGCACTACCCTTTACGATTCTCTCTATTTCTTCATGCGGATTGGCTATAACTGCCTTACATACGGGCTTTTTAATACCGTTTTTTTCGGCAGCGGAAATTGCCGCCGTTACCGCCGATACTTCGCCCCTTATTATGATCGTTACAAGTCTGCCGCCGAGTTTCTTTTCCCAAGTGACGAACTCGACCTCAGCCGCCTTACACATTAAATCCAATGCGTCAACCGCCGCGACTACTCCCGATATTTCTAAAAATCCAAGCGCCTTGCCCATATGTAAGTAATACGTTTCCTTTTATTATTTTATTGCAGGTAAAATTTTCTCAACGTCAGCGTGAGGTCTCGGGATGACGTGAGTAGCAACGAGTTCGCCGAGTTTCGCTGCGTTAGCGCTGCCTGCCTCTACCGCCGCTTTAACCGCGCCTACGTCGCCTCTTACCATTACGGTTACAAGTCCGCTACCGATCTTCTCGGTCCCGACAAGAACTACGTTCGCCGCTTTTAACATAGAATCAGCGGCTTCGATTGCAGCAGTAAGTCCTCTGGTTTCAACCATTCCCAATGCTTCAAGTGCCATTTTTATACCCTCCATTTGATTTTCAAAATTTATTTGCTCGACAAGTTTTCAACTTGTTGTTGCTTGCTTTTCATAAATCTGTCAGCGCTCTTTTGAACTATACGTTCGGTTTCACTGTGCGGATTTGCTATTATCGCTTTGCACACGGGTTTTTTTATTGCGCCCGAAGTCGCGGCGTCTATCGCCGCTTTTACGGCGGACACCTCTCCCCGAACTATAAGCGTAACCAATCTTCCGCCCAACTTCTTCTCCCAAGTTACAAATTCGACGTCTGCCGCCTTACACATAATATCGAGAGCGTCCGTGGCGGCGACTACGCCGCTTATTTCAAAAAATCCAAGCGCTTTCCCCATTATTTCTGCCTCGTAAAAAAGTTAAGTCTATTATTTATTGAAAGTAGGTAAAATCTTTTCAACGTCAGCGTGCGGTCTGGGGATAACGTGATGCCGTAC
>CAMOXE010000061.1 GCA_946628865.1 uncultured Clostridia bacterium
GAGGTGCCTTTTTCGGTGCTATGGGCTGGTTTTTCTCAAAATATTTCCGGCTTTGGATGGGGCCCCCGCAAGACGTTATCGAGCAGGCAACGCTATATACCAAGATATATTTTTTAGGCGTTCCGTTTTCGATAGTATACAACTTCGGCGCGTCTATCTTACGTTCGGTAGGCGATACGAAACGCCCTCTGTACTTTTTGGTCGCGGCGGGCGTTATAAACGTAATTTTCAATCTGTTTTTCGTGATAGTCCTTAAAATGGACGTCGCCGGCGTTGCTACGGCAACCGTAATTTCACAAGTAGTTTCATGCGTTTTGGTCGTCCGCTATCTCGTGAAAACCGACGGATGTCATAAACTCAATTTGAAACATCTTCGTATAGTTAAGTCCAGACTTAAAGCAATACTTTTTATCGGATTTCCCGCGGGTATACAAGGCTCGCTATTTTCAATATCTAACATGCTTATTCAGTCGGGTATAAACAAATTCGGCTCGACCGTAATGGCGGGTAGCGCCGCGGCGGCTAATATCGAAGGCTTTATCTATATCGCGATGAACTCCTTTCATCATACCGCTATATCCTTTATCGGACAAAATATCGGCGCGGGTAAACACGACAGAGTTAAAAAAACCGCCGTCATTTGCCTCGCGTGTGTCACGGTCGTAGGTATCGTTTTAGGCGTTATAGCCCGACTTTTCGGCACTTTCTTGCTTGGGCTTTACGTCTCGGGCGAGGCGGAATACGAGGGCGAAGTCATAAAGTACGGGCTTATTCGTATGAATTATATCGCATATCCGTATTTTATTTGCGGAATAATGGACGTCATGAGCGGAATACTTCGCGGAATGAACAGATCGCTTTCGGCAATGCTTATAACTCTCGCGTGCGTGTGCGGTTTCAGGATACTTTGGATATATACCGCGTTTAAAGCGATAACGACGTTTGAAGTTCTGTTTTTATCCTATCCGGTATCTTGGATAATCTGTATAGCGGGGCAGGCGACGGCACTTCTAATAGCGTTAAAGAAAGACGAAAAATTCCGCGAAAATCGGCAAAATACGCCGCGCGAAATTTAGCGTAAACCGCCGCGCGAAAACGGACGAATAATGCCGTGCGGAAACAGTCGAAAACCGCCGTGCGGAAACAGTCGAAAACCGCCGCGCGAAAACGGACGAATAATGCCGCTTTAAACAGTTTTATGGGACTAATCTGAAAGACAAGTTTATGAAATTTTGGTGTAATTTCTTTTAATAGTCTTTTCGTTTGACACCGTAAGCGATATTTGATAAAATATCAATATGAAAATTCGTTCGGGGAGTAAATTGTGGATTACTTATATCTTGCGATATCTTTAATACTCGGCTACCTCATAGGCTCGGTCAACGTATCGGTTATAGTATCTAACCTGGCGTATAAGAGCGATATAAGAAGACACGGCAGCGGCAATGCCGGCGCGACGAATATGGCGCGCGTTTTCGGGTTGTTGGGCGGAATAATCGTCCTCGTCGGCGATTTCGGCAAGTGCATAGCGGCGATGCTGATATCTCAGGCGATCGGCGGGGAGTCGGTAGGCGAATATTGTGCGCTCATAGCCGGCGCGGGCTGTATGCTCGGTCATGCTTTTCCGCTTTACTTCAAGTTCAAAGGCGGCAAGGGCGTTACCGTAGGCTCGGCAATCGCGCTCATGATAGATTGGCGCGCGCTGGCGATAATCGCGGCGGTATTCGTAATAACGTTTATTATAACGCATATCGTTTCCGCAAGTTCGATAGTTGCCTCGGCGTCGTTTATAGTGGTTGTGGTCGCATTTTATGCGTTGCAGGGCAGTGCGAACATGGTTACAGTTTACGAACTGATTTTAGGGGTTTTTGCCGCGATAACGGTTATAGCGCTCCACCACGCAAACATAACGAGAATTTTAAACGGTACGGAGAAAAAATTCACTTATAAAAAGCGAGAGAAGAAGTAATACCTTTGTCTGAAAAGTATTTGTTGTTCTTAGCAAAAAAAAGAAACCTAAGGCGTTCCCTATAAGGGATTTTTTAGACATTATAAAATAGTAGCAAATTTTGCTACTATTTACTTTTTTGCTCTGCAAAAACACACGACTTTGCTTACAAAGTATAGTGTGCTACACTTTTGAAAATCTTCCCACAAAGATTAACAACTCGATAAATTGGAATTTGTTTAGCAATTCTTTGTTGCTATATTACTGACAGAATAATACATCATCACAAGCCCTGCACTAAGCAACACACCGCCGATAATATCGCTAATCCAATGCACGCCCGACACAAGTCTGCTTATCACCATAAAGGCAATAAACACGGCAATCGCAAACATTACACATCGTCTAAACAAGTCGTTTTTAATACGGGCGCAAAGCTGCATCATTGCCGTAGGAATCACGCACGTCACAAGCATCGTTGTTGAAGACGGATACGAAGCTTCCAAATGTCCATTAATCAGCGTCGGTCTGTAATTGATAACAACTATTTCAAAGAGGATATATACCGCCATTATGACAATGTAAAATCCACCGAGTGTAAGAATGCTTCGGTCAACTTTTAATAGGCTCTTTCTTTTAATCCATTGTACAAGACCGAGAACGGCAAACCCGAATGCAACGCCAATCGGTACAAGTCCAAGCCAATCGGTTACGGTGTAAAGAAACCAATTCACACCCGTAAGCTCGTGTATAAATCCGTTAATTGCCGAAAAGCCAACGGACGAACCTTCGGGGCCGATTGCCCGAACGTCAACGAAGAGAATCAACACCGTCCACAAAACAAACGAGATGAGCAAACTCGTTCCTACTAAAAACAATCTTCCGCTTTTCTTTTTCATAATCCATTAACCTTCCTTTTGCGTATTGGCTCTCACCTAAATATATTATAATGGAAGGTATAAAAATAAGCAAGAAACGGCTCGTCACAAGCATGATACCTTTCGTATCATTGTCGTTTTATGAGTAGGAAAGTCTTAATAGCTAATAATACGAACGCAAACACGGTGGCATACGGCTGTGAACTAATCATAAGGAGCATTACCAAGGTCGATCCGAGTATGAGCGAAATCGTCGTTTTGCTTTTTACCCAAGCCGTTGTTTGAATGTTTTGTAGTGCGAGTGTTATCACTCCCATGACAATCATTGCGATAACAACGACAAGATACGCTATTTTTAAGTAGTTTTGAACACTGCCAAGTGCAATGAGTGATACGCTTCGAATAATTCCGTCAGCGTCCTCTGCGAAGAACGGCAGAAAAAGAAGCATCGCAATACAGATATCAAGCAATCCATATATCACATCACAAAAATTCTTTTCTTTTCGTTTGCTATCTTCCTCGGCTATTGTCAGCATCTCGTCCGTAGAGAGAAGTTCGTCAACCGTAACGGAAAATAATTTTGCAATCGCTTTTAATGACTCTATATTTGGATATCCTCTACCTGACTCCCATTTGGATATGGCGGTTCGGGACACGTAAAGTTTTTCGGAAAGTTCCTCTTGCGTAAGCCCCTTTTGTTTTCTTAATTCTTGAAGTTTTTTATTAAATTCCATAATACATACTAGCCTACAAATTCTTATTTATCGATGACTTTATTATAACATAAAATTAACTTTAATTCAATCTGTTTTACGTGGGCAAAAGAAAACTCGACTTTTCCAAGCCGAGTTTTATAAATTATTCAATTTAAATCCCTAAGAGTGACGCCCTTAAAGCGGTTTCTTTTTTTTATCCGAATTCGGTTAAACGTTGAAATATCGGCGCATTTGCATTAGCCTATCCTAATTGTTCGATGAGGTAATTCTCATAACCGATTTCTTTAGCCGAGTGTGAATAGGTTGAACCTGATTCGGAAAGTTTTACGGCGGTATATACTTTGTTAAAATCCTTGTCAATACGGGAAGTATTGTCTGCGGATTTTGCCTCGGATAGCCGAATGAA
>CAMOXE010000062.1 GCA_946628865.1 uncultured Clostridia bacterium
GTCGCGGTATGCGCGGGAATGAAAGACGGCGTCGGCTTGTCTGCTTTCGCCGAAAAATTCCCGACTAAATTTTTTGACGTCGGCATAGCCGAAGAACACGCCGTAACTCTTGCCGCGGGCATGGCGATCGGCGGACTTAAACCTTTCGTTTGTATTTATTCTACCTTTTTGCAAAGGTCTTACGACCAGATTATGCAAGACGTATGTATGCAAAATCTGCCGGTGATTTTCTTACTCGACAGGGCGGGCGCGGTCGGCGCAGACGGCGCGACTCATCAAGGACTTTTTGATATATCGTATCTTAAAAGTTTGCCGAATATGTCCGTTTTCGCGCCTAAAGACGCGGAAGAACTCGGGGTTACGATTAATTACTGCCTTTCGTTAAATTCGCCCTGTGCCGTAAGATACCCCAACGGGCTGCACTCTTCTTTCGGTGAAAAAATCTCTTATGAGAAAAGCGTTTGGACGGGCGGAACGGAAAGCGAAAACGTAATTTTGTGCGTAGGACCGAATGCTAATCGGTTAGGCGAACGGGTAAAGGAACTTACCGAAAAAAGCGTTTCCGTAGTAAACGCAAGGCGCGTTTTCCCGCTCGATGGCGATATTCTGGATAAAATATCCGAAAAAAACGTAATCACGATCGAAGAAAACGTCGTATCCGGCGGTTTCGGCGAATCCGTCGCGGCGTACTATGTGCAAAAGGGCTTTGTTACAAAACTTCACGTTTTTGCTTTTCCGACAAAATTCGTTCCCGCCGCAACGCGCGAAAAACAATTTGAAATCGCGGGCATAACCGTCGAAGGTGTTTTAAACTCGCTCGTTTAATTTGTGAAATTTGGGTGAAAACGGTTTTTTGTCTGAAATGACTGTGAAATTATTGACTTTTATCTCGATATAGTTTAAAATAATATTGTAATCTTTTAAAGTAGAGATTTATTAAAATTTTTAGGGAGGCCTTTATGACAAACGTAAACTCCCTGCTTTTAATGGACGACGGGTTGGCGATAGGGCTGATAGCCGGAATCGCCGTAGTGGTTGGAATAATCTGCTTTTTAGTAGGTAAGATCGTTACCGATAGGATAAGAACGGCTAAGTTTAAATCGACGGAAAAAGAAATTGCCAAAATGAAAGAAGAAGCCGAGCAGGAATGCAAGGCTATAAAGAAAGAAGCCATACTCGAAGCGAAAGAGCAGGATTTGAAACTTCGCAACGAATTTGAACGCGAAACGAAGGAAAAGCGCATAGAATTCCAGAAAATGGAACAAAGACTTGCGCAAAAAGACGACGTCTTAAACAAGAGAGACGCCAACTTGCTGAAAAAGAACGAAGAACTCGAACAGCAAAAACGCGAACTCGACAGAAAGTCGCAAAGTATTGCCGCTAAACAGGAAAAAATCGATAAAGAATACGAATCGGTAATAGCCAAACTCGAAGAAATATCCGGTTTAACGAAGGAAGAGGCAAAAAAACAACTCTCCGAGAGCATTTTAGACGAGGCAAGACGCGACGTAGCGATTCAAGTCAGAAATCTCGAACAAGAAGCGAAAGACGAGGCGGACAAAAAAGCGAAAGACATTATAAGTCTTGCGATACAGAAATGCTGTACCGACCATGCGTCGGAAATAACCGTTTCGGTGGTTCCGCTTCCCAACGACGATATGAAAGCGCGTATAATCGGTCGCGAGGGCAGGAATATAAGGGCGCTTGAAAACGCTACGGGCATAGAACTCGTTATCGACGATACACCGGAAGTAGTGATATTGTCCGGGTTCGATCCCGTAAGAAGAGAAGTCGCGCGCATCGCGCTTGAAAAACTGATCGCGGACGGAAGAATTCATCCCGCAAGGATAGAAGAAACCGTCGAAAAAGTGAGGAAAGAACTCGATACTCAGATTAAAGAAACCGGCGAAGCGGCGATGTTCGAGGTTGGGCTTTTCGGTATTCATCCCGAACTGATAAAACTCCTCGGCAGATTAAAATACCGCACGAGTTACGGTCAGAACGTTTTGCAGCACTCTATAGAGGTAGCGCATTTAGCGGGGCTAATGGCTGCGGAACTCGGCGTGGACGTCAATCTTGCCAAGCGTGGCGGACTACTGCACGATATAGGTAAATCCGTAGACCATGAAGTCGAAGGCACGCACGTCACTATCGGCGTCGACCTTGCTAAGAAATATAAAGAGAATAAGAACGTTATTAACTGTATACAGGCTCACCACGGCGACGTAGAACCGAAGTGTATAGAGGCTGTACTCGTTCAAGCCGCCGACGCAATTTCCGGCGCAAGACCCGGCGCAAGGCGCGAAACGAGCGCGAACTATATCAAGCGCTTAGAGCAACTTGAAAGCATTTCGACGAGCTTTAAAGGCGTTGAAAAGGCTTACGCTATCCAAGCGGGCAGAGAAGTCCGCGTAATGGTCAAGCCCGAGCAGATTGACGACAATCAAGCGTTATTCCTTGCAAAGGACATTGCGAAGAAGATCGAAAGCGAACTTGAATATCCGGGACAGATAAAAGTCAACGTGATAAGAGAATGGCGTTGCGTAGAATACGCGAAGTAAGATTTAGGGCTGCGATATAAAGCAGCCCTTTATAATGTTATGAAAGAGCTTATTTGCGGAAAAGAAGTAGAAGTTACTCGCAAAAACAATAAAAATATAA
>CAMOXE010000063.1 GCA_946628865.1 uncultured Clostridia bacterium
CTGTGAAAATCTTTCGACGTTTGATTTCCCCGCCGCGTTAAAGACTATAGGCGCACACGCGTTCAAAAACACCAAGATAACGAACGCGAGATTTAACGCAGTAATCACTATCGGAGATTATGCTTTTTACGGTTGCGAATACTTAAAGTCGGTCTATATTCCGTCCACAACCACGAATATCGGCGAGTTTGCGTTCGACGGGATATCGGCGAAAGTCAATATAGACGTCGCTTCCGCTAATGAATTTTATCGCGTAAAAGACGGGAAGATCGTGAACAAATAATTAAAACTAAAACCAAAAAATCGTCGGTTTAGCCGGCGATTTTTTAAACGGAGCATATATGAACGGAGATTTTTACGCGTATTTAAGCAGAATGAAATACATAAAGCGTTGGGCGCTTATGCGTTCCGCTTGTGAAGAGAACATAATGGAACACAGTTGGGAGGTCGCCGCCGTTGCCCACGCTCTCGCTATAATCAAAAACGAGGTTTTCGGCGGCAGGGTAGACGAGTATAAAACCGTATGTTACGCGCTTTACCACGAGACGAGCGAAGTTATTACCGGCGATTTGCCTACGCCCATTAAATATTTTAACAAAGAAATAAATACGGCGTATAAAGATCTCGAAAAAAAAGCAAATAAAAAACTTATAGGCAGACTTCCCGAAAATCTTCAGGGCGTTTACGCAAAATTCGTTATGCCGGATACGATGAGCGACGAATACGCGCTAATGAAAGCGGCGGACAGAATTTCGGCGTATATCAAATGTATCGAAGAAGTCAAGAGCGGCAACAAAGAATTTGTTTCCGCAAAAAAAAGCATCGGCAAAGAAATTTCCAAGATGACCGACGAGGCGGTAAAGTATTTTGTCGATAATCTGCTCCCGTCATACGAGAAAACTCTCGACGAACTTGAATAATTATCTGTGGCAAAGTCAATAATTAACTCGGAGGTAAAAATATGCAGAAATTCAATCCGGGAGACATAGCCCCGCGTTCGGGCAGGTATTCTATCGTTGACGGCAACGGAAGTCATCTCGACAGCGTAGAGGTTCAAAAAGGCAACAGATTGCCGCCTACGCAGAGTTCGGAGTATTATTACGTTTTAGAGGACTAAAACAGAAAAGCCGACTTTAAGTCGGCTTTTTGCTTACAAAAACTTGACTTTAATCGCCTCAGATTGTATAATAATATCGTAATATCGGAATTCTATAAAAATTTATTTTCGTTCCGAGGCTGAAAATCGCTTGCGATTCTTGCGAAAACGCGTTTCAGTCCAAATACGGCGCTCGCAAATCCATGCAAGCAAGTTTTCTCGCTTATATAGTGAAATATGATATATAAGATTGCGGATTTAAATGTAAAACTGAATAACAAGTATCCGTTTACGGATAAATTTTGCAATAAATATCTGACTGATTCGGATACTTACGATATCGAGGCGAGCGTTACGGATGAGGAATTTGCTTTAGAACGCGTCGCGTCGCCGAATTTTTCTGACGGGTATATTGAAAATATTTGCCTTTACAGGAGTTTATGCAATCAATTGCCGAAACTCGGCAGGTTTTTACTGCATTCATCCGTGATAGAATACGAGGGTAACGCCTATGCGTTTTTAGGCAAGAGCGGCGCGGGCAAAAGCACGCACACGGGGCTATGGCTTAAATATCTTGAAAACGCTAAGATACTAAACGGGGATAAACCGATAATCGGTTTCGACGGCAAGACTTTTACTGCCTACGGCACGCCGTGGAACGGAAAAGAAAACCGCGGCTATAACGGCAAAGCCCCGCTGAAAGCGCTATGTTTTATAGAAAAATCTAAGGAAAACGAAATCGAACGACTCAGCGTAAGCGAAACGACCATGCGCATATTTACGCAGATCTTATTGCCGACGGACGAACTCGCAGCGGCGACGACGCTCGAACTCGTCGATCGTTTGGTAACGGATATTCCGGCGTACATATTAAAGTGCGATATATCCGAAAACGCAGTCAAAACTTCTTTTCCTGTGCTTACGGGTAAAAATTACGAGGAGAAAATATGAAAATCAAGAAAGGATTTGTTGTCCGCGAGGTTGGCGGGGAAAATATAGCGGTTCCGGTAGGGGAGATGGCTAAAGAGTTCCGCGGAATGATAAAATTAAACGATTCCGCGCTGTTTTTGTGGAATTTTTTCGCAAACGACAATACTGAAGAGGCTGCCGTAGCGGCGCTAATGGCGGAGTATGAAGTTACCGAAAGCGAGGCAAGAACCGGAGTTAAGTCTTTTATCGATTTGACTGGCGAAAACGGATTTTTAGAATAAATGACTATCGAAGAACTACTTCAAACTGAGGGCAAATACGTCGGACCCACTTCGGGCGTAAGTATGTTGCCGATGCTTAAAAGCGGGCGCGACAGTGTGGTCATTATGCCCAAAACCGAAAGGTTAAAACCTTGGGACGTCGCCCTGTATAAGCGGGGAGACGATTACGTTTTACATAGAGTTATCCGACAGACCGACGACGGCTACATAATCAGAGGCGATAACTGCTACAGCGACGAAAAAATCAAAGAAGAACGAGTTATAGGCGTACTTACCGAATATTTTAAGGCCGAAAAGAGAGTGCAACTTGACGATCCGAAATATTTGCGATACGTTAAAAGAAGAATAAAGAATTATAAATTAAGGCGGTTTTTCTTTCGCATTAAGAGCAAAGCAAAAAACGCGGTAAAAAGGATTTTAATATTTTTAAGACTGAAAAGACCGAAGGTGTAGTTGACTTTTCGGTCTTTTTTACATGAACTCGGCGTTGTGATAAGCAAATATAAAATTCGAGTATCGGTTATATTTATTTTTTAAACGAACATACTTAAAAGACACGGCTCGAAGTCGTTTTGAGCATCTGTAAGCGGACGGTGCTAAAGGAGAAATATGGGACAAAAAGTTGTGATCTGCGGCGTAGATACGTCTGCGCTTAAGCGGCTTTCCGCAAAAGAGAGCGAAGAGTTGCTGATAAAAATTAAAGGCGGAGACGAAGTTTCGCGCGAAAAATTTATTATGTATAATTTAAGGCTTGTACTATCGATCATAAAGCGTTTTCCCGGCGCTAAAGTAAGTGCCGACGATCTTTTTCAGGCAGGAATAATCGGGCTTATAAAATCCGTTGATAATTTCGATTTATCTGTCGGTGTAAGATTTTCCACCTATGCCGTCCCGATGACTTGCGTATTTTGAAACCGTTTAAAGCGGTATGAAAAAAGAGGAATTAAAGAGAGAAGTTATTAAGGCGTTCAAGAGTGA
>CAMOXE010000064.1 GCA_946628865.1 uncultured Clostridia bacterium
GAATATCCGCAGTACACCCGCCCGCAAGTATTTAAAGGACTTGCCGTTCCCGAAGTTTTGCTTTCGGGCAACCATAAAGAAGTTGAGAAGTGGCGCAAAGAGCAATCTAAAATAATAACCGAAAAGAACAGACCCGATCTTGCCGAAATCAAGCGCAAAAAACACGAAATGCGCCTGCAAAGAGCGCCGTTTGAAATGATAAAGTCGGGCTATAAGTCGATAGAAATGCGATTATACGACGAAAAGCGCCAAGCGCTACGCGTCGGGGACAGTATAACTTTTACTTGCTTAGACGGCGGAGAAAAGTTAACCGTGGCAATTAAAGATTTACGCCTGTTTAAAAACTTCAAAGAACTCTACGCCGCCTACGACGGCAGAAGTTTAGGCTACAAAGAAGGCGAAGAAAAGAACTTTGAAGATATGACGAAATACTATTCAAAGCGCGAACAGAAAAAATACGGGGCGTTAGCGATAGAACTCGGGGAGAGGGTAGATGGATAACGAAAGGAAGATCAACTGGTTCCCGGGTCATATGGCAAAGGCTCTCAGAAAGACCGAAGAGGACTTAAGACTTTGCGACGGGGTTATCTACGTTTTGGACGCGCGCGCGCCTTACGCCTCGATAAACGACAAATTGATGAAAGTGTTCGGTGCGAAACCGATAGTTTACGCGCTCAATAAAACCGACCTCGCGCCCCGCGAAGAAGTAGACAGGGTGGTCGCCGATTTCAAGTCGAAAAACCTCGATATTCAACCTATAGAGGGGCTTAACAAGCGCGACGTTGAAAAATTAAAGGCGTTATGTCTTGCGTCGCTTGCCGAAAAGACCGAAAAAGACAAATCGAAAGGGATAGTCAGAACTCGGCGGTTTATGGTTGCGGGCATACCGAATACCGGCAAGTCCACGATAATAAATACTTTGGCGGGCGGAAAGCGTGCCGAAACGGGGGATAAAGCGGGGGTTACCCGCTCCAACAAATGGATACGGCTTGAGGGTTTCGACTTGCTGGATACTCCCGGGACTATGCCGCCGCGCATGGATAATCAGCGGTACGCGGAGTATCTCGCGCTGATAGGCAGTATTAACGACGAGATTTTGGATCTCGAAGGTTTAACGCTTAAACTGATTGAAATTTTGAAAAATACTTGTGCGGAAGAGTTTAAAGAAAAGTACAAGTTGGAAGATACGGATAAAGAACCGCTTGCGCTGTTTGAAGAGATATGCGTAAAGCGAGGCTACATATTTAGGGGCGGCGAATACGATTACAGCCGCGGAGCGAAAGCGATAATAACCGACTTCCGAAAGGGAAAGATCGCGAAGGTGTGTTTAAAATGACGGATAAAACGCGTGAGAAACTCGTTTACGAATACGAACTTGCGGAAAAAGGCGCGAAGTACATCGCCGGGGTAGACGAAGTGGGCAGAGGTCCGCTTGCGGGACCGGTGGTTTGCTGCGCGGTGATAATGCCGCTTGATGAAGATTATATAATCGACGGAGTCGACGACAGCAAGAAAGTTTCCGAAAAGAAACGCAAAGTCCTTGCCGAAGAGATAAAAAAGCGCGCGATAGCGTATAAGATTTGCCGAATAGAGCCGGAAGAGATAGACGAGATAAATATCCTGCAAGCGACGATAAAGTGCATGCAAGAGTGCGTTGACGGTTTAAGCGTAAAACCAGACGCAGTTTTGGTGGACGCCGTAAATATTAAAGCGGACTGCAAGGTCGTTCCCATAATAAAGGGCGACGCGAAGAGTTATACGATAGGCGCGGCGTCTATAGTTGCCAAGGTGTACAGGGACGCGCTTATGGAAGAATACGATAAAGTTTACCCCGATTACGATTTTAAATCGAACAAGGGTTACGGAACAAAAAAGCATATCGACGCGATAAAGGAGGTAGGGGCTTGTCCTATCCACAGAAAAACCTTTATAAAAAACTTTTCGGACTAAAAGGCGAAAACCTTGCGGTCAAACACATTAAAAAATGCGGCTATAAGTTGATTAAACGAAATTACGTTACGCCTTTCGGCGAGGCGGATATAATTGCCGAAAGGGACGGGGAAACCGTGTTTATAGAAGTAAAAACGCGCAGCGGCGTTTCGTTCGGGTTGCCTCGCGAGGCGGTTGACAGTAAAAAACAGGAGAAATACAGAAAGATTGCCGAGTATTACGCTTTGAAATTCGGTGAGAAACCGACGTCGTTCGCGGTCGCCGAAGTCATGGACGGAGAAGTCAATCTTATCGAGAGGGCGTTTTGATGAAGATCAGCGTGTCGGCGTCGTCCGGCGTAGAGGCGGTAGTAAAGAGAGAACTGTCAAGGCTTGTCGGAAAAGAAGATTTAGCCGCGATAAACGGAAGAATAACGTTCGACGGGAGCGAGGAAGATATTGCCAAATGCAATTTGTATCTGCGCTCTGCCAACAGAGTGGGTATAATACTCGGCGAGTTCAAGGCAGAGAACTTCGACGATATTTTTGACGGCGTTAAGAGCGTGGATTTTGAAAATTATCTTTCCCGCCGTGCCAAAATAGATGTAACGGCGAAGTGCGTCCAGAGCAAGATTTACGCGATTTCCGCTACGCAGTCTGTCGCGAAAAAGGCGATATGCGAACGCCTGAAGGAAAGGGGTTACGGCGACCTGAAAGAGGACGGAGAGAGGTATAGGATAGAGATTTCCGTTCATAAAGATTACGCGACCGTAACGCTTGACACCTCGGGCGAGGGCTTACACAGAAGAGGTTACAGAGGCTTGGTCGGCGAAGCGCCGCTGAAAGAAACGCTTGCGGCGGCCATGATAGAACTATCGGTTTGGAAAAGCGAGCGCACGCTGTGCGACGCGTTTTGCGGCAGCGGAACTATTCCGATAGAAGCGTGCATGATAGCGAAAAATATCCCGGCGGGAATAAACCGAAAATTCGATTTTGAGGAGTGGAACCCCCGCTATAAGTCGATTATCGAGAGACTTCGCGAGAGGGCGAAAGACGAAATCGACTACAAAAAAGAGGTTAAGATCTGCGGTTTCGATATAGACGAAAAGCAACTTTCTTTAGCGAGGAAACATGCGGCGATCGCGGGCGTTGAGAAATATATACATTTTCAGCGCGCGGACGTAAAAGATTTTTCCTCTTCGGACAGATACGGCGTAATGATATGCAATCCGCCTTACGGAGAGAGGCTTTCGGAGAGGCATGAGATAGAAAAGATATACCGCGACTACGGCAAGGCGTTTTCGGCATTAAAGGACTGGAGCGCGTACACGTTGACGCCGGTAACCGATTTCGAGCGACTGTTCGGCAGAAAGGCGGATAAAAAGCGGAAACTGTATAACGGCAAGATCGAGTGCTGTTATTACGCGATGCTCGGCGCCCCGCCGAAAAAAACTTAATGTTTACATAATAACGTTATAACGAAAACGGTTGTGTTTATCTGCTGCATTGCAGATAAACACAACCGTTTTTAAGTTTAAGCCCAGTCTTTAAGTCCTGCCAGAAAATCGATCGTTACGCCAAAATATTTTGCTAAGGATATTAAATTAGAGAGTTTAGGCTCGCGTAATCCGTTTTCCCAAAGACTTATTATTCCCTTGCTTACACCGATAGTGTTTGCAAGTTCTACTTGCCCCACACCTCTTTCCGTTCTCAGTTCTTTTAATATTTTTGCAAAATTTTCACCCATATTTTCCCCCAACTTATAAATATTTTATCCAAAGTATATGTTTTTGCTTGACTTCTTACAATAGTAAGAATATAATAAAAAAGTCGTTTCTCGTAGAAAAACTCGACAAAGGAGAATTTAAATGGAAGATAATCAAGCAAAAACCGAAGTAAACGTCAACGTAAACGTCGGCGACAAAAACTTAAAAGGACAGAAGATAATAATCGTGGCGGCGATAATTGCGATAATAGCCGCAATTGCCATAATTGTAACGATGAATAAATATGCGGGCAAGTATTATCGTTGGGAGTGGTCGTATGCAAATGAGGAATGGACAATTAAAGACGAATATTATATTGAATTAAAGTCTAAAAAATGGAACGGCAGTCCTAAGATGACGCAAGAAAATTGGGGGCTTATAGTGAGTGGTGACAGTTATAAAGTCGAAGATGGGTATATTTATCTTAATACTCAATTGCTCGGGATATCCGGCGTATATGACAGCGGGGAGTTTTTCGGCAACGGTTTTAAACTGAGCGGTTACTATTATTTTAAAAAGGGATATACGCCGAAAGATAAGCCGAGTTCCTATACCAGCCGAGAATAATACGAACCCGTCTAATCGTCGCTATTTAGGCATATTTTAGCAAATTCTCACTTGAAGTATTGATATACGTCTGCGCTCGC
>CAMOXE010000065.1 GCA_946628865.1 uncultured Clostridia bacterium
ACAAAAGGACGTTTTTGTTTATCTGATGTCGTAAACGGATTTTATTTTTAACGCGTTGGTTTTGCCCGAAATTATCTTCAGCGTTTTCGTCCCGGCGTTCATATCGAAAAAGTTGTCTGACAAAATCAAATCGTCGTTTTCGTTACTGATATAAACGTATTTGGCAAACGCCGACGCCTTTACCGTAATTTCGTCGACTTTAACCGAAAACTCGAGTTCGGGATCGACGAAACGGAAGTGTTTAGGCTTTGTGAACAGCACTGTTCCCGAAGAAATTTCCTTGCCGCCGACAAGGTACGAGAAGAAAAGATAGTTATTCTTTACGTCCGTTTTATGAAAATCGATTTCCGGCAGGCTTGCGACGGAAAGCGCTTTAACGTTCAACTTTTCGCCGCCCGTAGCCAAGACTTTTCCGTCCGCCGTACAAAGTTGCCATTTTACAAACCCTTCCACGGCTTGTAAAGTATCGTTATTGACAAAAATCTGCGCCTTGGTTTCATAATCGAAATAACGCTCTTTATTGATGTCCTTGCGCTTGGTATATTCCCCGACTTCCGCACAAGAAATATGTATCGGCTCCAAGAAACGTCTGGCTTCATAATGCAATGCTTTATACCTGCCATAACCGTCGATACTCGCCCAACTTGCCACGGGCCAACAATCGTTCAACTGCCAATACAACGTACCCATACATCTGCCGCGGTTTCTACGCATATGCTCCACGCAGTATTTGATAGATTCTGCCTGCAAAAGTTGCGACGCATATACCAGATTTTCAAAGTTGTACGGATAAAGATACGTCTGCGACAGGTAACTGAGGATTTTTCCGTTGGCAGAACCGTTCCTTTGATGTATTTCCATCACTTCGCTAAACGGATTTCTATCCTCCGGCAAAGTGATTTCTTCTATAGTCTTTATGGACGGAAACGACTGAAAGCCGAATTCGCTTAAAAATCTGAAGTAATGATTTCTGTATTCGGTAAACGGGGCGTTCCCGTGCCATACCTGCCAGTAATGGGTATCGCCTACGTTTTCGCTGCTCGGCTCGACGAACCCGCCGTGCGAGGACGGCGAGGACGTGACAAAGGAAATTTCGGGACACTCCGCTTTTATAATTTCGGGAATAATTCCCTCGAATAACTCCAGATACCCCGCCCTTTCTTCTTCCGTCCACCAGTTTTCGATTGCCGCTTGCTCTTCGATTTCATTGTTGCCGCAAATTACACCTATGCAGGCGTGATGACGGAATCTTCTTACGTTTTGAACGATTTCCGTCTTTACGTTGTCGTAAAACTCTTTCGTCGCAGGCATTGCCGAACAAGCGAACATCAAGTCCATAAATACGATAATGCCGAGTTCGTCGCACAATTCAAAGAAATAATCGTGCGGGTAAAATCCTCCGCCCCAAACGCTAATGGAATTGAAATTTGCAAAGATACAATCTTCCAACAATTTCTTGGTTCTCTCGCGGCTTAACCGGCTTAAAATATTGTCCTCGGGTATATAATCCGCGCCCATAGCGAAAATCTTAACGCCGTTTATTTTATAGCAGAATTCTTCGCCCCACTCGTCTTTTTCTCGGCTGACGACAAGCGTTCGCAAACCGATTTTCTTCTCGTTTGTATCAACGGTTTTACCGTTGAACAGGCACTTGGTCACGACGCGATATAGCGGTTGTTTTCCGTAACCGTTAGGCCACCAAAGTTTTGGGCTTTCGATCTCGGTTTCCACGCCGTTTTCGATACTTTTCTCCACACCGTCAGGGGCAATCAATTTGATTTCCACCTCCGAGGGAAGGCTCGTTTCCGCTTTTACGGAGACGAAAACCTTGCCAGCGTCGTGTCTTTGTAAAATCCGCACGTCCGTTATACGGGGAATACTTCCGTCAATGAGATATATGTCTTTCCAAATACCGGCGTCGGGCATTATGGGTCCCCAATCCCAACCGCTCATATAAAACGCTTTTCTTAAATAACTAAAACCGACCAGAGTGGCTCCCGATCCGTCCGCAAGTTCCTTTTGGGCGCGCTTAGCCTTGATATAAGCGTCCGCAGGCGAAAAAACCGCTTTGATTTCGTTTTTACCGTCTGTCAATAACGGCGCGACTTCAAAATAATAAGTTCTATGCATATTATCCGTATGCGCCAAAAATTTCCCGTTGATATATAAATCGCAAAGGGTATCTAAGCCCTCGCATACGAGCAAAACGCTGTCGGAGTTTTTCGCGTATATGAATTCTTTGGTAAAAGTAAACTCCTCGTCCATAATCGCCAAGGCGTTCTTTTCGTTGCCGCGGTAAAAAGGATCCGCTATTTTGCCGTTGGCAAGTAATGCCGAATAGACAGAGCCCGGTACTTCGCCTACCACGTCGTAAGTGTTACTCGTAATTCTCCATTGTCCGTTAAGATTAAATCTTTCCATATTATTACTTTTAAAATTATCCTTTACTTATAAAAATAGTTATTTGTTACGAAGTCGTTCGAGCGCGGAAAAAGTGATTTCTTTGTCAAAATAGTGCGCTTTATTAGGGTAGATCTTTAATTCGCAATTCCCCTCGGCGTTTTCCCTTGCGTAAATTTTTTCAATTACGGAATATACTTTTTTCGTCCCCGAAAGAGGGAATATAGGGTCTATTTCCCCGGCGCAGACCAACAGTTTCCGCGGTGCGATCAAAGCCGACAGTTCACCCATATCAAAATACTTGGCGATACCCGGAATATAATTACAAGTACAATGCCACACGTTCCCGATACTGTCTTTATAGGTACATACGGCGCACGTCGGTACAGCCGTTTTAATCCTTTCGTCATAGCACGCCGCGTAGTAGGTTGCCGTGCCGCCGCCGGACGTCCCTAAAAGAGTAATATCGTTTAAATCGAGTTTATCCTTGAAATATTCCAAACTGTCGATTGCCTTAGAAACGTCCCAGACGCGTTCTCCGATCAGCGTCCGCCCCAGCATCAAAGCGGTCATTGCCGTAAACATGCAACCGCAAGTCAATGCGGAACCTCTGTCTTTTCGTAACGTCGTCCTTTCGCCCATACCGCGCTGTTCGATCGCCAGCGCCGCATAACCGTTTTTCACCGCGTCGATTGCAAAGGTACTCGTTTTTAAGGATTCCTCGTCCTGCTCGTATTTTTTTTGACCGATAGAAATGTGGAAACCCGTCGTATGACCCTGCAAACAGATACAAACGGGAAACTTTGCCTTTTCTTTACGCGGAATCAACAAGTAGCAAGGCACGAAACAGCCCTTTTCACTCTCGAAAACGTAACGGTAACGCGTATATTCGTCGGTTTCGGTACGTTCTTCTATCTCTACCTTTATCTCGCAAGCATTTTCGGCAATGGTTTTCAGACCTAACAGTTCGATATACTTTTCTTTTACCTGCTTTTTCCATTCGACGTAATCGTTTTTCTCGTCATACGCCAAAAGCGGTTTATTATTTAATAATTGCTCGTGTATAGCGTCGTTATCTATCAGCCTCATAGTTCCTCTCTTTTTATTATCACGTTTTCTGAAGAAACGCCGTGTACGGCGTCATAGCCGCTCTCTTCGGCAATCGTCCGCATATTTAAATCTCTTAAATAAAACTTATATAATTGATAGTCCTTGCTCGAATTCACGTTAAAAAATTTATAACAAGAACAATCACAATCCCGAACCGTAACGTTTTCTACGGTGGAAACGGGTTTATCCTTACGCCCTTTCAAATCAAAGAATTGCGTCCAGGGCGCGATATTGATAAAGCCGCCTAAAATACTGCCCTTTACGTTTTCCACGGTAATGAACTCATAACGCTGCGGAGTATCGGGGCGCAATTTGAAATGTAGCATCTGCGCAATATCCTCTACGACGATCCTCCGCACGAGGATGTTTTTATTATGTACGGATTCCGAGCCGCACGTCAAACCGCTGTGGCAAAAGCCGTAACGGCAATCTTCTATGACAATACGCTCGTTTGAGCCGTTGTCGGGGTCCTCGTCCGCCCAAGCGCCTTTGCCGCCCTTTAACGCCACGGCGTCGTCGTTTACTTCCATATAACAACCTTTGATAAGTACGTCCGTGCAAACGTCGATATCGATTGCGTCGGTACTCGGTGCGGGTACGGGCGACTTCGGCGAGTAAATCGAACAGCCGATGAATTTTACTCGGTTGCATTTGTAAATATGATTCGTCCAAAAATGCGAGTTCTGCAAATGCAAATCTGCGACGAGGACGTTCTTGCTGTTGGAAATATATACGAGGCGCGGGCGCTGTTCGTCCTTGTTCGTGCAGTCGGGGTTCCAGGCGCGGCGCTGCCAAAAAGCCTTCCAGGCGCGCAAACCGTTGCCGTCGATAGTACCCTTTCCGCACATAACGAAACCGTCGACGCCGTCCGCGTTGATCAATGCGGGGTAATAATCGCAGGTTTCGCCCTCTATGCGCGTTTTACAAACGGGGTAATCGGAAATATCGTCGCTACCCTTTAAAACGCCGCCCTCGTCAATATACAGATGGACGTTCTGCTTAAAAAACAGCGCGCCCGTCAAGTACGTTCCCGCAGGCACGACCAACACTCCGCCACCTTTTTGCGAGATTAAATCGATCAGATTTTGCAGTTGCTCAGTATAAATTTTACCGTCGTCTGAGACGCCGTAGTCCGTAACGACGTAACGTTTCCCCAAACTTTCCGAATCGGGAATTCCATACTCGTAAAACCAAGCGTCTATCAACGTTCCGTCGGGAAAAAATTCTTGCATTCTATTACTCATACCTTTAGCATTTTTATTCGTTTTGAACACAAACTCGAAAACCTGCTTACAAGCAAGTTTTCGAGTGCGTCATTACCTTGTTCGTCAAATGATATTATATATTAACTTGCTCACAAAGTCAACGCCTCTGACCCGAACATGTCGTTACAGCGAGACAAAACCTTGCCGCGTAAGAAATTTATATAATATTTTCTATTGCAAGTTTAAAATACATATCCGTATTTTCAGCCTGCGACCATGCGTCAAACTCAAAGCCGATAACAAGCCCCGACGTGCCGTTTAATACGTCCTCGGAAAGCCTTAAGGTTATCACCGTCGTGCCGCCGTCGTTATTCTTCTGACTGTCGTCGGTCATCGTCAAAACTCCGTCTTTTATCACTACTTTGAAGTAATGCTCTTTCGAGTTGTCAAACGAGAACGATTGATCGCCGACGGTAATTTTCCCGATCTTTCCGGCACTTGCAAATAAGCCGAACGAAACTTCGTTATACGCGTTATAATTTACCTTATTAAACGTAAACGTACCCGTATACGGAGCCGCACCGAACTGCGTCATGTAGAAATTGTTGTATTCCGTCTTGTACGCGAGATGGACGTTGCCCATTCCGACAAGGTTTTGGTCGCCTCTGTACTGTCCGCCGTCAACCGTCGGCTTATTTCCCATCGCAGCCGTTACTCGGCGTTCCGTGCCATACGCCTCCGCGATCAACGCCTTTATAGCCGCTACGTTCGCGAGATGTATTTCAGAGGCTCTTTCTTCTTCGTTCAGCGTAAGAGACCAACGGAGATATTCCGCGATTGCCGACGCCTGCGCGTCGCTACCGTTTTCCTCCGCCAAAATCGCGTCGTAGTAATAAGCGTCCTGATAACCTATATCCGTGGCGAAAGATCCGAAATAAACAAAAATATAATCGACAAGAAGTTCCCCGCCTCTATCGTAAACGCCGTTTACGGCAATGGAAGCGGTGGCAATCGAAATGCCGTTAAGGT
>CAMOXE010000066.1 GCA_946628865.1 uncultured Clostridia bacterium
GATCATTTCGGTGCCGTCGACGTCGGAAAATCCCTCCAACGCCGCGCCGCCGGTGTCGCCGCTGGTGGCGGTAAGGAAGAAGAGTTTTTCTTTTATTCCCAAAGCCTTTTTCGCCTCGACGGTAAGTAGCGGCAAAACCTGAAGAGCGACGTCTTTAAACGCGCAGGTCGGACCGTGATAGAGTTCGGCGACGAATGCGTCCCCGACTTTTTTAAGCGGAGAGTAATCGCCGCCGTTGAATTTTTCCCCGTAAGCGCGGTCGATAAGTTTTTTAAACTCTTCGAGCGAGTTCTTGCCGGCAAACAGCGAGCCTGAGAAAAAGACGTTTAAAACGTTCGCGGCTATTTCCGCATCCGAGGACGATAAAAGCGCGTCCATGGGAAATTTCAGGGCGGAAATGTCCTTCGGAACGAACAGTCCGCCGTCTTTTGCGATGCCGCAAATCAGAGCGTTGGCGCCGTCTGCGGTAATATTTTCGTTTCTCGTGCTTAAAAATATCATTTTTTTAGTTTATCCGCTTGATTTTAATTTGCTTATATGATACACTATTTTAAAAGTAAAAACAAGCGTTTACACGAAGAAAGGTCAGATTTTTTATGGGAATTGCGATTTTAGGTTTCGGGGTGGTCGGCTCCGGGGCTTACGAAATACTTGAGGAAAGCGGTTACGAGGTAAAGAGGGTACTCGACTTAAGACCGTTTGAGAACTTAAAGGGAAAACTCACTTCGGATTATAACGATATACTCGAAGATAAAGAGATAACCGTCGTCGTCGAAGCGATGGGCGGATTAGAGCCTGCGCACACCTACGCCGTCGCGGCGCTTAAGGCGAAGAAAAACGTGGTGACGTCGAACAAGTTTTTGATGTGTACATACTACGACGAACTCATATCCCTTGCGAAAGAAAACGGGGGAACGATACGTTTCGGCGCGAGCGTGGGCGGGGGAATACCCTGGATATTCAATCTTTTGCGCAGCGTCAAATCCGACGAGATAACCAAAATAATGGGCATAATGAACGGCACAACGAATTATATCCTCGACGAGATGGACCGCCGCGGCAAGACATTTGCGGACGCGCTTTCCGCCGCGCAGGACTTAGGTTATGCGGAGCGGGATCCGTCTGCCGATATTGACGGGCTTGACGTAGCGAGAAAGACGGCTATATCAGCGTCGGTAGCGTTCGGCTGCAGAATAAAGGAAGAGGACGTTTCGGTGTTTTCTTTAAGAAACGTGAAAGATACCGACCTTAAATATATCAAAGAAAAACTCGGATTATCGCTGAGATATATGGGTTTTGCCGAAAAATGCGGAGATAAGGTTTCGGCGGCGGTTGAACCTACGCTGCTTTCGCCGGACGCGCTCGAGGCGCACGTCAACGAGAACAACAACCTCATATCGCTTTTCGGAAAAAGGTCGGGCAGGCTTTCGTTTTACGGTCAGGGCGCGGGCAAGTATCCGACGGGAGATACGGTGGCGCTTGACGTAATCGATATTTTAGCCGGTGAAAACGGCTTGCCGAAAGGCGGAAATCTTTCCGCGGACAATTCCGCGAAAAGGAAGAAATATTTTATCCGCACGCTCTCCGGCGGCGAAATTAAAAATGCGAAGAGCGAAGAAAAAATCGGCTCTGCGAGATACGTTATAACCGAAGAGACGGGACTAAAAGAAATCCACGATATTTACGAGAATTTGGCGGCGGGCGGAGAGACGTTCGTCGCGGGCATAGAGGATTGATATGATTAAAGTAGTTAAATTCGGCGGATCGTCGGTGGCGTCCGGCGAGGCGTTTGAAAAAGTCAAAAGAATAGTCGAACTCGACGATTCGAGAGCGGTGGTTGTAGTTTCCGCGCCGGGCAAAAGATTTTCGGGGGACACGAAAGTAACCGATTTATTATACATTTTGCACGCGCATATAAAATACAACGCGCCTTACGACGAAATTCTCGGGAAGATAAAGCAAAGATATATAGACATAGCAAAGCATTGCGGTTTAAAGACGGATATTGACGCGGAATTTTCGGCGTTTGCGTCGAAACTCAACAAAAAAACGAGCGTAGATTACATAGTTTCGCGCGGCGAGTATTTTTCCGCGAAACTCATGGCGGAGTATCTCGGCTTTACGTTTATCGACAGCGCGACGTGCCTGTATTTCGACTATAACGGCAAGGTCGATTTCGACAAGACCTACGCGGAGATCGCCGAACTCGTGGCGAAAAACCGAAAGGTTGTAATAAGCGGATTTTACGGCGTAGATCCTTCGGGCGAAGTCAAGACTTTCTCGCGCGGCGGCTCGGACATAACCGGTTCTATCGCGGCGGCGGCGGTCGGCGCGGAGAGTTACGAGAACTGGACTGACGTTTCGGGCATAATGTCTGCGGACCCGCGGCTCGTAGAAAATCCCACGCCGATAGAAAAGGTGACGTTTGCGGAACTTCGCGAACTCTCGTACATGGGCGCGGAAGTCCTGCACGAGGACGCGGTTTTCCCGGTCAGGGACAAAAAAATACCGCTCTATATCAAAAACACTAACGACGTCAATGCCTCGGGTACTCTCGTAATGGAGGCTTTCGACGAGGAAGAGACGGACAAAAA
>CAMOXE010000067.1 GCA_946628865.1 uncultured Clostridia bacterium
AACCGATAGGCGTCGAACCCGTCGCAAGACCTATTACCGCGCTTTTGTTCGCGCTTACGACGCTCTTCATGACCTCGAACGCCTTTTTGCTCATTTCGTCGTAATCTTTCGCTATTATTACTTTCATAAATTCTCCTTTTTTACAACCGTATAGGTCGATTTTACTATTGAATTTTCGGGGTAAGCACCGCGCGTCATGGTTAAGGGATAGACTTGCGTGTGCTTTCCTATAATAGTGCCGGGATTTAATACGCTTCCGCACCCAACGTCTGCATAATCTCCGAGTATGGCGCCGAACTTTCTTAAATACGTTTGGTAATCTTTTTCGGCGTGTACAACTACGTTTTTGCCGTCGCTTTTTAGGTTTGAACAAATGGAGCCCGCGCCCATATGCGAGTTGTTGCCCAAAACGGAATCGCCGACATAGTTATAGTGAGGCACTTGAACGTGAGTCAGTAAAATACAGTTTTTTAATTCCGAGGAATTGCCTATAACGCATTTATCGCCTATATATACGTTGCCCCTTATATAAGCGCCGGGACGAATTTCGACGTCGTTGCCTATTATCGCGGGCGGAATAATCGTAGCGCTTTCCGCGATTTTTACGTTTTTGCCGATTAATACTCCGTCAAATAAAATTTCATATTCGCCGTTATTCTCTTTTATTATTTGAGCGACGATCTCTTTTATTTTAGGTAAGATTTCCCAAACGAAATCCGTTTCGACAAAATATCTTTCGACGTTTTTCGGAATGCTATCAAAAAGTTCGTTTGCTTTTAAACAATATTTACTCACAGAAGTACCCCCGTTTTTTAATAGTGGCGAATATTCTATCTATATATTCGTCGCATTTTTCTGTTGAAGCGCACTCAATCATTATCCTTATTACGGGCTCCGTGCCGCTTTGCCGCAAAAGCGCTCTGCCGTTGCCTTCTATTTCGTCGTTGACTTCTTTGAATTTTGCGAGAACGGCTTCGTCGTTTGCTACCGCAGCCTTATCCGTTACCCTCACGCTTTTAGTTTTTTGCGGCAATAACGTAACGTTTGAAGCCAACTCGGACAAGGTCATTTTGCTTTCGATCACCTGTTCCGTAAGCATGATGGCGGTAAGTATCCCGTCGCCCGTCGTTGCGTATTTCCTTATTATAATGTGTCCGGACTGTTCTCCGCCTAAAACGTAGTTGTCTTGAAGCATTTTTTCGTATACGAACCTATCTCCCACAGACGTTTGCACGTTTTTAACGCCTATTTCGTTCAAGGCTTTCGTAAGTCCGCTGTTTGACATAATCGTAGTAACGACGGTATTGTTTTTGAGCGAGCCTTCGGCTTTCATTTTTTTTGCGAGAATATATATTATTTTATCTCCGTCCACTTCGTCCCCGTTTTCGTCTACCGCTATACATCTGTCGGCGTCGCCGTCAAACGCAAAACCCATATCAAGTTTTTTCTCTTTGACGAACTTCTTCAAAAATTCTATATGCGTACTGCCGGCGTCTTTATTTATGTTCGTTCCGTTTGGCTCGTCGTTTATAACGCTTACATGCGCGCCAAGCGCGGAAAATACAGATTTCGCTATCATCCACGACGCTCCGTTAGAGCAATCAAGTCCGATTTTATAATCCTTGAACGAGTGTTTCGCCAAAGATATAAGGTAGCCTATATATCTGTTTCTTCCGCTCGAATAGTCTTCGATGGAGCCTACGTTCTCTCTCTCCGCAAATGGTAAGTCTTTGCCTTTTACGTCAAGTTTTTTCAAATCACCGTCCAGATAATATTCGATGACTTTCGCTATGCCGTCGTCGATTTTTTCACCGTCGCTATTAATAATCTTTATACCGTTGTCGTAAAAGGGATTGTGCGAGGCGGTTATCATTACTCCGCAGTCGAAACAGTCTTGACGTATAATGTACGAAACACTCGGCGTCGTAGTTACATGTAATAACTTAACGTTTGCACCCGACGACGCCAGCCCTGCGGCGACGCAGTATTCAAACATATATGACGATAACCTTGTGTCCTTGCCTATTACGATGTTCGGCTTATAACCGAGTTTTTGCTTATTATATTTCGGATTGGAAAAAAACCAACCTAAAAATCTCCCAATTTTATAGGCATGATCCGCCGTTAAATTTTTGTTCGTCTCACCCCTAAAGCCGTCGGTGCCGAAATATTTTAATTCCGCTCCGTCTTTTAAAGGTAAAACGGCTTTACTGTTTTTATGCAAGATTATTTTTCTGTTAAGTAATTCGTCTGCGGTAACGTTGAATATTTTGCATAGTTCTATCACGTTGTCTATCTGCGGCAGAGAATCGTCGCTCTCCCATTTTGATACCGACTGACGCGTTACGTTTAAAATTTTCGCAAGTTTCTCCTGCGACACTCCGTTTGCTATTCGTAAATGAATTATTTTTTCGCCTATAGTCATAGTATTTATATTTTAGTCGAAAACGCTATAATAAGCCGCGTTTTATTAATTACAACTAATCCTCCTTAATTTTTTGCAACTAAAGGTTGCTTCTCAATCAAAACGCACAAAGTATACCATTATTATGCGTATATTGTCAACTTTTAAACTGCTATGTATTGTCAACTTCTATTTACATTTAAAAAAATAATGAAAAATGTTACAATATATTTCATAATTATTATACTATTTTTCTTGCAATTATTGCTAAAATGAATAAAATTATTTCAAAAGCGGGGTAAACTGTCGCATTTGTGCGGTATAATTTTTAAAACAGATTGTATTTCATTGATTTTTTATAAATAAAATGATAAAATAAGGTTGCCGTATGAAATTTAAGGAGTTAAAGAAAAGCCTTGCCGAAAAAGCCGAGGCAATATATCTCGTTTCGGGAGAGGACGCGTTTTTCGTAGAACACTCGTTTAAACTGATTTGCGACGCGTATCTGAAAGAGCCGTCCATCAACCTTACCGTTTTCAGCGGTCAGGATATAAAAGACAACGTTGCGCCGCTGCTTAGCGCGCTTTACAGTTATCCGTTTCTGGGCGATAAGCGAATAGTCGCGGCTAAGGAGTTCTACCCCTCCGCCTCGGCGTTAAAGCAAATGAAAGGGTATTTCGACGACCCTATGCCCTCTACCATTTTCGTCATATTGAATTCCGCGCCTTCGGAAACGCTCGCAAAGCAGCCCGGCGTTACCCTCGTCGACTGCGCAAAGGGCGATTTTTCGTTGCTGAGCGGTTGGATAGTCTACGAAGGTAAAAAGTCCGGCGTAACGTTTACTCAATCCGCCGTTAATCGACTTATAGACGCTTGTTCATACGATATGACGAGAATAAGCGCCGAAACGGGAAAACTCGTTGCGTTTGCACTCGATACGAAAACGGTTACCGAGGACGACGTTATGAAACTTTGTCCGAGCGGCGACGACTATAAACTCTACGAAGTGGTGGACCTGATCTCCAAAAAGGATAAAGACAGGGCGTTTTCGGTCCTCTACGATATGCTCTCGGGCAGCGACGCGCAGAGGCTGTATTCTTCGCTGTACAATCATTTCAGACGCCTTTTATACGCGGCGATAGGCGGTGCGTCGGCGCAGGAAACGGCTAAGGCGCTTAAAGTTAAAGACTACGCCATAAAAAAGGCGAAAGAACAGTCGATGAAATTTTCCGTCAAAAGACTGAAAGAGATCGTGGATAAACTCGCGGAATACGACGCGGCGTTCAAAAGCGGAACGGTACTTCCCGGGTCCGCGCTTTGGAACGGAATTTTAAACGTTCTCATTTAATATATAGGAGCAATTATGGAAAAGATATCCGAAATATTTGCCGCTTTAGGCAAAGCCTTTCAAAGTTCCGCCGTCTCGGCGGTTTTAACGGTTTTAGTGTTGTTTGCGGCGTTTTACTACACCATAAGGCTTATGATGCGCAATAACGCTAAGTGGCTGGTAGCGGTTTTCGCCGTGTACGTTCTCGCGACCGGAATAATCTTTATTTCGCTCGATTTCCCGAGCGGCGGGAGAAAACTTTACTTTATAGTCCCGGCGATATTTATTCTCGCCGTAACCGCGATGTTCGCGACGGAAATAAAGCGCGATATTTGGGATCTCGGCGTCAAAAAAACCGTTGAGATGCGGCATATCGACAGAAGCGTTACCGACCCCAACGCCAACAAGTGTATCGACGAGATTATTAAAGCGCTGCAGAATATGTCTAAAAACGACGTGGGCGCGATCATAATACTTACGAGCGGAAACCTTCCCAAAGCGGTAATAGACAGCGGCGTAATAGTAAATTCGGATATTTCGTCCGCGCTTATCGAGAGTATTTTCTTTCCGAAAACTCCCCTCCACGACGGCGCGATGGTCATAAACGGAACTAAGATCGAGGCGGCGGGTTGCTTTTTACCGCTTGCGCAAGAAGTGAATATTCCGAAAGAACTCGGCTCGCGGCACCGCGCCGGTATAGGCATTACCGAAACCGTAAACGTAACGGCGATAATCGTCTCGGAAGAAACCGGTATTATCTCCATAGCGCGCGGCGGAAAAATAAGGCGCTACGCCGATTCCGAAATGCTGAAACAAACTTTAAAAGAATATTACTGGCAGGAATTTATCGTGCCGAAGAATAATTGACGAGGTGAACGCAATGGAAAAAAAGAACAAATCCGGAAACAACGTTTTGGGTATAATACTTTCGCTCTTGCTCGCGGCGGCGCTTGCGGCGTTCGTCTTGATAGTTATCAGTTATTGATATGCAACAACTCGTGGTCGCGTCCGGTAACGCCGGAAAAATAAAAGAAATATCCGAGATTTTAAAGGCTAAGTACGAAGTGTTGCCGATGTCCGAAGTCGGTTTTACCGCAGATATCGAAGAGGACGGCGACACT
Organism: uncultured Clostridia bacterium; assembly: GCA_946628865.1. Taxonomy (GTDB): domain Bacteria; phylum Bacillota; class Clostridia; order Christensenellales; family Borkfalkiaceae; genus UBA10281. Next base: position 4,853 of record CAMOXE010000067.1, read on the forward strand.
TTCTATAAAAACGCCTTGAAAAAGGCTAAAACCGTATCCGAAGCGCTCGGCGTGGACGTTTTAGCGGACGACAGCGGACTTTGCGTAGACGCCTTGAGCGGCGCGCCGGGAGTGTATTCGGCGAGGTTCTCGGGCAAGCACGGCAACGACGCGGCGAACAGAGCGAAACTGTTAAGCGTTCTCGACGGCGAAAAAAACAGGCGCGCGAAATTCGTAAGCGTAGTGGTCATATACAAAAAAAACGGCGAAATAGTAACGGGTTACGGCGAAACGCACGGTACTATAGACGTAAAAGAAACGGGAACAAACGGTTTCGGTTACGACAGCGTGTTCGTCTCGGACGATCTTAACAAGAGTTTCGGCTTAGCAACCGACGCGGAAAAGAACTCCGTTAGTCATAGATATAGGGCATTAATCGACTTATTGGGGCATTTATGAAGAAAATAGTCGTACTTTCCGACACTCATAAAAATATCAAGGCGATAATGAAGATAGTCGATATCGCCTTGGAGAGCGATTACGTCATACACCTCGGCGATCATTACGGGGATATGGACGATTTCGTTCCGCTTTTCGGGGATAAACTGTATAGAGTTCACGGAAATTGCGATATGGGCGCTACGAAAGAATTGATAATAGAGATAGAGGGCGTCAAAGTTTTAGTAACTCACGGCGATTTGTACGGAGTAAAGACGGGGCTTAGTCGAATAGTAAAGCGCGCCAAAGACGAAAATTGCAGGATGGTGTTATACGGGCATACACACCGCGCCATGATAGAAGAGCGTGACGGCGTTATACTGATAAATCCGGGGTGCATGACGAGTTACGCAGCGCAAAAAAGCTTTGCATACGTCGTAGTAAACGGCGAAAAAATCACGGCGGTAATAAACGACAAAACGCTTTAAAACACTCGAAAAACGCATAGAAAAAAAATTATTTCCAAAATATTCGGAAACGGCTTTAAAACATTTGACAAGTTGCGATATTTTTGCTAAAATATTCAAGCATTGAAAGATTGCGGGTGTAGTTCAATGGTAGAACACCAGCCTTCCAAGCTGGTTGCGTGGGTCCGATTCCCATCACCCGCTCCAAAGTCCGTCAAGGGTGATGAAGGGCACGAAGGCGGGCAAAATATGCGCCTGTAGCTCAGTTGGATAGAGCACCGCCCTTCTAAGGCGGGTGTCAGGGGTTCGAATCCCTTCAGGCGCGCCAATGCTTTTTGAGGCAACTCATAAATGGCGGGAGTAGCGCAGTTGGTTAGAGCGTCAGATTGTGGTCCTGAAGGTCGTGGGTTCGACTCCCATCTCCCGCCCCAGCGAAACATTGGGGTGTCGCCAAGCGGTAAGGCACCGGATTTTGATTCCGGGATTCGTAGGTTCAAATCCTGCCACCCCAGCCACTAAAAATTAAATATGGTCCATTAGCTCAGGAGGTAGAGCACATGACTTTTAATCATGTTGTCCGGGGTTCAAATCCCGGGTGAGCCACCAGGTTGAGCCTCGGCTGGTACGACCACTTGATATGGCGCGTTGGTCAAGCGGTTAAGACACCGCCCTTTCACGGCGGCTTCATGGGTTCGAATCCCGTACGCGTCACCAGATTAATATGACTCACTAGCTCAATTGGTAGAGCATCTGACTCTTAATCAGCAGGTTCGGGGTTCGAGTCCCCGGTGGGTCACCATT
>CAMOXE010000068.1 GCA_946628865.1 uncultured Clostridia bacterium
AAGAAGCTTCTTGAGAACGGGATAGATCCTTCGGGCAAAGAGGCGAGAAAGATCGCTCTGATGGGCGAGCGAAACTACTACGCCAAACAGGCGGGAAAACTTCGCGATATAAACAAGGCGGTGTCTTTCACGAATAAATTTTCCCTCGTGATTTTCGCGCTTACCTACGCGCTGATCGTATTGTTTTTCGTTCTCAGCCGAAAGACCGAAACTCCGTATGAAACATGGAAGTTCGCGTTGTGGAGTTCGTTGTTCGGTTTAATGGTTGTCTGGGTAGTACTGTGGGAAACGGTCATAAAGCGCAGAAACGAGAAAAAAGCGGACAGATACACGAAAGAACTCGAGAGATTGAGTCTGCAAAATCTTTCAAAAGTCGGAAACGCATACAAACTTTACGGCAAAGAGTATATCGAAAAAGTAAAGCGCGAGACCGAAAACAAATTAAACGCGCAAAAGGAACTCGCGAAAGCGAAGGAAAATTCCGCAGATACCGCAAAAGATATTGAAAATAATTGACGAAACGCGTCAAATATGTTAAAATTTAGAGTATGAAGTTCGATAATTACGATTTAGCGCTCATAACCGACGAAAAACAGCGCGCGTATTTTCTCGGCTACCGTTCGACCGACGGGTATCTTATAATGACGAAAGATACTAAAACTTTAGTCATAGACGACAGGTACTTTTTCGCGGCGAAAAAGAAATTAGCCCCGAAAGGCGTCGAAGTTATTTCCGCGTTCGGCTACGAAACTCTCTTTCGCAGGGCGGAAGAACTCGGCGTTAAGCGCCTGGGCATAGATTTTAACAAGACTAAATTAAGCGAATACGAAACGCTTAAATCCCACGGCTTTGAATTTTCGGACATATCCGAGGATTTGGCTGCGGATATGTCCGTAAAGACCGACGAAGAGATAAAATATATCGCCAAGGCTTGTCAAATAGCCGAAAAGGCGTGGAAAGCGACTCTGCCGTTCATTAAAAAAGGAATAAGAGAAGTCGAAGTCGCGGCTTTATTAGAGTACAATTTCAAAAAGTACGGCGCGAGCGGAACGTCGTTCGAGACGATAGTTGCGTTCGGGGAGAACGCGGCTGTGCCGCACCACGAAACCTCGCGGAAAAAACTTCGCGATAACGAATGCGTGCTTATGGACTTCGGGTGTTTATATAACGGTTACTGCTCGGATATGACGAGAACGATGTTCTTCGGCAAACCCGACGATGAATTTTTAAACGCATACGCGGCGGTAAAAAGCGCGCACGAAAAGGCGGCGGGGTTTATAAAACTCGGCGTAAGCGGCAAAGCGGCGGACGCGGTTGCGAGGGAAGAACTGACGAAAAGGGGCTACGGTAAGTATTTTACTCACTCGTTAGGACACGGCATAGGCGTAAATATTCACGAGTATCCGAATCTTTCGCCGAAGAGCGGTTGGAAGATAGAAAACAACATGGTGTTTTCAAACGAGCCGGGCGTATATATAAACGGCAAATTCGGCATAAGGATAGAGGACAGCGCGTATCTTTGCGACGGGAATTACAAATCCTTTATGAAAGACGATAAATCGCTTATACTACTTAGCGATAGCGGAAAAACAAAAAAAATAAAGATATAAAACCAAAGGAGCAAATTTATGGTATTAGCAGGAGATTTAAGAAAGGGCGTAACCATTGAATACGATGGAAAGGTCTGGACTGTAGTGGACTTTTTGCACGTTAAACCGGGCAAGGGCGCGGCGTTCGTCAGAACCACTCTTAAAAACGTGGTGGACGGCAAGGTTTTACAGATAACCTTCAACCCGACGGAGAAGTTCGAGAACGCCGTTATCGAGACCAAGAAGATGACGTATTCTTATAACGACGGCGAACTCTACTATTTCATGGACGACGAATACAACATGGAGCCGCTCAACTTCGAGCAGGTCGAAGAGGCGCTCAAATGGATAAAAGAGAACGATCCGGTAACCGTTAAGTTCTATAAAGGCAAAGCGTTTTCCGTCGACTGCGAGAACTTCGTAGAACTTCTCGTAACCGAGTCCGAGCCGGGCGTTGCGGGCAATACCGCCACTAACGCAACCAAGAGAGCGAAACTCGAAACGGGCGTTGAAATTCAAGTCCCGATGTTCGTAAACGAGGGCGAAGTAATTCGTATCGATACTCGTACCGGCGAGTACATGGAAAGAGTTAAGAAGTAATCAAAAGGCGGCTTTTAAAGCCGCTTTTTTATGGGAGAACAAAAATGAAAACCGTACTCGTAACCGGCGCGTCGGGAGGCATAGGCGGGGCTATAAGTCGATTATTCGCCCGAAACGGCTATAAAGTCGGAATGAATTACAACAATAATAAAGACGTCGCCGAGCGCCTTGCAAATGAGATCGGCGGCGAGGCGATAAAGTTCGACGTGAGCGACGGGTCGGCGACCGAGAACGCCATAAAAGACTTTATAAATCGCTACGGACGTATCGACGCGCTTATAAACAACGCGGGCGTTGCGCTCGGAATAAAGCCGATTATCGACGTAAGCGAAGAGGAGTTCGACTTTGCCTTCGGGGTAAACGTAAAAGGTGTCTATAACACCGTAAAAGCCGTTTTACCGCATATGATAGGCAGGGGCGGCAGCATAGTAAACGTTTCGTCTATGTGGGGAATATCAGGCGGTTCGTGCGAGGCGGTGTATTCTGCTACTAAAGCGGCGGTAATAGGTTTTACCAAGGCGCTCGCCAAAGAATACGCAAATTCGGGTGTGCGCATAAACGCGGTCGCTCCGGGGCTTATCGACACGGCTATGAACGATAATTTATCGGATAGCGATAAAACGCTTGCGATAGGCGATATTCCGCTCGGCAGAATAGGGAAACCGGAAGAGGTCGCCGAGGCGGTGTTCTTTCTTACCGAAAAGGCGACTTTTACCACCGGCGAAGTGCTTAATTTAAGCGGCGGCGAAATAATTTAACGCGATAATGAAAAGCGCCGTATTCGTAATTCGTTTTACGAATACGGCGCTTTTAAACTCTCGTTATAGCCCGAGCAGGGTTTTTAATTCGGGCTTGGGTGTTTTGTCTGCGTCCGTCCCGTTAAATCGATTCTGATTGCTCCGTAAGCGGAATTTTATGCGTGTTTTGACGAGAGGACTGCAAAAAAGCGCCAACTAAAAGCGTTCGCGCTCTTAAGAAGAGCGCGAACGCTTTTAAGACAAATTTCGATATAAATCGTATTAACCGAGCCAAGCGGCGGACATTTTTCCGAAAGAGGTAAATATCGACACCCAACTTTCAAACGGAATAGGGCTTTCTATATAGGTTACGGGCATATCCGTCGGTCTTTTGAACGGGTCTTTTGAAATATCCGCAAAGCGATAGTCGGTAAACACCGCTTCGTATACGTCCGTATGCGTGCCGCCGTTATCGTCCGTCGAATTGATCGTCGCGGCGATTTTTATTAAATTTTCGTCGTCGTACCAAAGGCTGTAAGAATTACCGTCGTGCGGAATATCGTAGCGATACGCGTCCGTCTCTCCGACTTTTTCTTTTTTGCCGTTTAACAGAATAGTCGCGTAAGTCGCCAATAAGATTTTATTGGTTAAATGATACAGAAAATTGTCGTCGTCCGAAACCGACGTGTTTTCTTTGACGAAGTACGAGCCGCCGTCGACGACCACTACGGTTTTGGTAAGAAATTCGTAGAGTTTTCCGTCGGCGTAAAGGCGTCTGTAAGTCAAAGTTTCGTCGTCTTTATCGCCGAAAACGTAAGCGTATTCGTCGCCGTTTTTATAGCATTTTACGTCTATATTGTTCTCTTCGCCGTCGGAAGTTATCTTAAGCGCGGCGTTAAACGAAAATTCGGTTGCGGCGCTTATTTTTTGTTGAAATTTGATTTCCACTCCCTCGAGTTTTCTGTTTAAATCGCATGAGGTAAGCGCAATCGAAAACGTTATCACAGAAACTAACAAGCAAATAAATTTTTTCATAACCGCCTTCTTATT
>CAMOXE010000069.1 GCA_946628865.1 uncultured Clostridia bacterium
CCCGGCCGGCGCGTCCAGAGAAAGCCGAAATGCGGGCGGCGGATTGTTCGATACCAAAACCGGCGCGTTGGTCGGAATAGTCAACGCCGGCTACGCGGCGTATGCGGCGGACGGACTGAATTTCGCAATACCCGCAAACGTCGCCATGGCGAAAGAAACCGCGCTGTTTTCCACTTACGACGCGGGCAAGACGTTCGGCTATATAGCCGGTAATTACGATTTCGGCATAGGCTTTTCCATCGCGTCCTCGTCTTTTGGCTGGAACAGTAAATATTACGTCCAAGTCTCTTCTATTGACTCGTTCGGCGCGATGTACAAAGGCGGAGTACGAGAGGGCGACGTCATTTACGGAATAACGATAGGCGATAAGTCGTTTGACATAAGCAAAGTGAGTTCTTCGACAATAAACCTCCTCGACGAATTCTTAGCCGGCGATTATAAAGTCGGCGACGAAGTGACCGTAACTTACGGCAGAGGCTCGTCCTACGACACGAAAAGAACTTTAAACTTTAAAATTTCGCAGTACGTCTACGGCAACTGAAATTCAAATAACGGCGCAACGGCTCGGGAGTAACCGAGCCGTTGCTTTTTGCTTGACGAAAGGCTTTAATTATATTATAATATATACGTTATGACGGTACTTGGTATAGATCCGGGGCTTGCGACGATGGGCTGGGGAGTTTTAAAAAGCGAAAGGGGCAATTTTTCGGTTATCGATTACGGCGTGGTAACCACGCCTAAAGAACTAACGCTCCCTAAGCGCTTAGAACTTTTAGAGAGCGGCGTAAACCAACTCTTTATAAAGTTCAAGCCCGACGAAGTCGCGATGGAAGAACTGTTTTTCAATACGAACATAACCACGGGCATAAACGTCGCCCACGCGCGCGGCGTAATACTTCTGACCTGCTCGAAAAATTGCGAAAGGCTATACGAGTATACGCCGCTGCAGATAAAACAGGCGCTGACCGGTTACGGCAGGGCGGAAAAACGGCAGATGCAGGCGATGGTAAAGACGTTTTTGCGTTTAGAGACGATACCGCGCCCGGACGACGCGGCGGACGCGCTCGCGGTCGCTTTGACGCATTGTCAGACGAGCAGATTAAGCGGAGGTTTCGGAATAAGATGATAGGCTATTTAAAAGGCACGGTAATAGATATTTTCGACGAGGGCATACTTCTCGAAACGGGCGGCGTCGGCTACGAAGTGCTTTGTTCGGCGGCGGCGCTTTCAAAGGCTGTCAAAGGGAAAACCTCCGAAGTATTCACTTATATGCAGGTAAAAGAGGACGGCGTAGCCCTTTTCGGATTCGATACCAAAGAAGAGAAAAAGATGTTTTTAAAACTCATTTCGGTGTCCGGCGTAGGTCCGAAAATGGGTATAGCGGTGCTTTCGGGGCTTAGCCTTACGGATATTGTAACCGCGATAGCCTCGTCGGATATAAAAACCCTTTCGCGTGTAAAAGGACTCGGCAAAAAGACGGCGGAACGCATCGTCCTCGAACTTCGCGAGGGCGTTGGTAAGGACGATTTGACGGTAACTACCGACAGTATTACCATTGCGGAGCCGAGCGGCGAAGTCAAAGACGCCATAATCGCGCTTACGGGCTTAGGTTTTAATTCATCGGAAAGCAAAAAGGCGGTCGGCGCGGCGGTAGCGGCGGGCGCTAAAACAATAGAAGATATAATCGCGTTCGCGCTTAGGAGTATGAGTTGATGTACGACGAAGAAGAAAGTCTTATCGTAAGCACTAAAACCGAATACGACGAGGTGGAGAATATTCTCCGCCCGAAGTCGATGGACGGTTACGTCGGGCAGGAGAAAGTCAAAACCAACCTTTCCGTATTCATGCAGGCGGCGAAACTTCGCGGCGAGCCGCTCGATCACGTCCTGCTTTACGGTCCTCCGGGTCTCGGTAAAACCACGCTCGCGCACATAATCGCGGCGGAAATGGGCGTTCAGATAAAGGTTACTTCGGGTCCGTCGATAGAAAAGTCGGGGGATTTAGCGGCGATACTTACCAACCTCAACGAGGGCGACGTGCTGTTTATCGACGAGATACATAGGTTAAATCACAACGTCGAAGAGATACTTTACCCCGCGATGGAAGACTATTCTCTCGATTTCATAATCGGCAAAGGTCCGTCTGCGAGATCGGTTCAGATACCGCTTAAAAGGTTCACTTTGGTGGGCGCAACGACGCGCGCGGGAATGCTCAGTTCTCCGCTAAGAGACAGATTCGGCGTTATCTGCCGTTTGGAGATGTATTCGACCGAAGAACTTTCCGAAATAGTCCGTCGCTCCGCCGTAACTCTCGGCACCGACATAGAGAGCGCGGCGGCGAGGGAGATAGCCAAGCGCAGTCGCGGCACTCCGAGAATAGTCAACAGACTTTTAAAACGCGTAAGGGACTTTTCGTCGGTTATGGAACACGAAACTATTACTTTGGCTGACGCTAAGCACGCGCTCGATCGCCTTGAAATAGACGAACTCGGGCTTGACAATATCGACATAAGGCTCTTGACTTCTATGATCGAAAAATTCGGCGGCGGTCCGGTAGGACTTGACACGCTTGCCGCGACGATCAACGAGGACGCGAACACCATCGAGGACGTTTACGAGCCGTATCTTTTGCAACTCGGATTTATTTCGAGAAGTCCGAGGGGAAGGCTCGCCATGGCTAAGGCCTACGAGCATTTGGGAAAACCCGTTCCCAAAACCGTTAAACCGCAGATTTCCATTTTCGACGAGGAATAATGAATACTAAGGACTTTTATTACGATCTGCCCGAAGAGCGTATCGCGCAAACGCCTGTCGAACCGAGGGATTCGTCGAGGCTTTTGGTCTACGACAGAAAGACCGACGAGATACATCACAGGCATTTCCGCGACATAGGCGAATTTTTGAAAAAAGGCGACTTGCTCGTCGTAAATACCACTAAAGTATATCCTGCGAGGGTGTACGCGCACACGATGCACGGCGGAAAGATAGAATTTCTGCTTTTAAAGAGATTAAACCTCACCGATTGGGAGAGTTTGGTAAAACCCGGGCGCAAATGCCGCGTGGGCGCGGTGTTTACCGTAAGCGAAGAACTGAGCGCCGAGATAATATCCGTTACCGACGACGGCGGAAGAGTTATCCGCTTTATATTCGACGGCGTGTTCGAGGATATACTTTCGCGCGTGGGCGAAATGCCCTTGCCGCCGTATATCCACGAAAAACTTGCGGATAAAGACAGATACCAGACGGTATATTGCAAAAAAGAAGGCTCTGCCGCCGCGCCTACAGCGGGGCTGCACTTCACTAACAGGCTTATAGACGAACTTAAAGGTAAGGGTGTGGAGTTTGCCGAAGTCAATTTAAACGTAGGCTTAGGCACGTTCCGCCCCGTCAAAGTCGACGATATAGAAAAACATAAAATGCACTCCGAGTTTTATTCGATAGACGAATCGAACGCCGAAAAGATAAACTCGGCAAAGCGCGACGGAAGAAGAGTTATCGCGGTCGGGACGACCGCCGTAAGAACGCTCGAAAGTGTGGCTGACGAAAACGGGTTTGTAAAAGCCTCGTCGGGAGACACGAATATTTTCATATATCCGCCCTATAAGTTTAAATGCGTAGACGCGCTTATAACCAACTTCCACTTGCCGGAAAGCACGCTTTTAATGCTCGTTTCGGCGTTTATTACGCGTGAAAAGGCGTTAGCGATATACGAAACCGCAATAAAAGAGGGGTATAGGTTTTTTTCTTTCGGAGACGCTTGTTTGTTTTTATAAGCGGCGCATTTCAGCGTTTCTGCAAAGTCTCGTGCGCTCAATGACCAAAGAGGTCTATTTCGCACTCTCGACTTTGCGAGCCTTGAACTGCTTGCTTCTAAAACCAAACAACTCGCAGCGAAAGATTTTACTTTTATAATCGGTGCATTTCCGCGTTTCCGCAAAGTCTCGCGCGCTCAATGACCAAAGAGGTCTATTTCGCACTCTCGACTTTGCGAGCCTTGAACTGCTTGCTTCTAAAACCAAACAACTCGGGGGAAGAAA
>CAMOXE010000070.1 GCA_946628865.1 uncultured Clostridia bacterium
TACGGATAAGAAAATTTCTTCGATACAAGAAATTTTGCCCGTTATCGAGCCGATCGCTCAACAAGGTCAGAAACTCTTGATTATCGCCGAGGACGTAGAAGGCGACGCGCTTGCGGCGCTCGTCGTAAACAAACTTAAGGGCGTGTTCAACTGTGTTGCCGTTAAGGCACCCGGCTTTGGCGACAGAAGAAAGGCAATGCTCGAAGATATAGCGATTTTGACCGGCGGTACGGTTATTTCTTCCGAACTCGGGCTTGAATTTAAAGATTTCACTCCCGATATGCTCGGTAAAGCCGCACAGATCAAAGTCGATAAAGACAATACCGTTATCGTGGACGGCGCGGGTAACCCCGACGACATAAAGGCAAGAGTCGCCTCGATAAAAGCGCAGATCGCCGAAACGACTTCGGATTACGACAGAGAAAAACTTCAGGAAAGACTTGCAAAACTTGCCGGCGGCGTGGCGGTTATAAACGTAGGCGCGGCGACCGAAGTCGAAATGAAAGAAAAGAAACTCCGTATCGAGGACGCGCTTGCGGCAACGCGCGCGGCTGTAGAAGAAGGTATAGTTCCCGGCGGCGGTACTGCCCTTCTTACCGCTATCCCCGCTATTAAGGCTTTGACGGAAACTTTGGACGGAGACGAAAAGACGGGCGCGAAGATAATTTTGCGCGCAATCGAAGAACCTCTCCGCCAAATCGCCAAAAACGCAGGGCTGGACGGCTCGGTAATTTTGAACGAGATTCTCAACTCGAAAAAGCCGAATTACGGTTTCGACGCTTATAAAAACGAGTACGTCGATATGGTAAAGGCCGGAATAATCGACCCGACGAAGGTTACGCGTTCGGCACTTTTAAATGCGGCGTCGATTGCCTCCACTTTGCTTACGACGGAAAGTATCGTAACCGATATTCCCGAACCTCCCGCACCGCAGATGCCTCAAGGCGCCGGCGGTATGGGCGGAATGTATTAAAAACTAAAAGAAACGGTAAAAAAGATTGCCTGCGAAATGCAGGCAATCTTTTTTATCGTTATCCGACTACGACGCAATATTACGCAGGGATAAATTTCTAATTTACTTATTTTAAAGCGAAACGTTTCCGCTCTCGCCTAAAAGCGAGGCGGTTTCCTTTAATACGGGAATAACTTCCTCGTCAATGAATTCCTGAGTCTGTTCCGCCGCTCTCCCGATAAACTTTTTCGGGTCGACTATTTCGGAGATTTTCGATTTGATCGCGGCAAAATCGTCGTCTGCGGCAATCAAGTCGAGCAGATTGTTCTCTCCGCCGTTTACTTTAACGTTTGCACCCGCTTCCATTGAAAGGACGCGAATTTTCTCGTGCAAAGTCTGTCTGTCTCCGCCCGCCTTGACGCACTCCATTAAGATGTTTTCTGTAGCCATAAACGGAAGTTCCGCCATAACCCTCTTATTGATTATTTTTTCGTATACGACCAAATTTTCCGCAACGTTCATATACAGATTGAGTATTCCGTCAACCGCAAGAAACGCCTGAGCGTTTACTATTCGTCTGTTTGCGGAGTCGTCCAAAGTCCTTTCAAACCATTGCGTAGACGCTGTTATCGCGGAATTTACAGGTAGCGATAAGACGAACCGTGAAAGCGCACATATCCTTTCGGAGCGCATGGGATTGCGTTTATATGCCATTGCTGACGAGCCGACCTGAGTTTTTTCAAACGGCTCTTCGATTTCTTTCATGCTCTGAAGAAGTCTTATATCGTTTGCGAATTTATACGCGCTTTGAGATATTGCGGATAAAAGAGAAAGCACGCTATAATCGAACTTCCTCGGATACGTCTGTCCCGTTACCGCGTAAGCCTTATCGTAACCCATCTTTTTTACGACCGATTTTTCAAGAGCCTTGACCTTTTCGCCGTCGCCGTTGAAAAGTTCGTAAAAACTAGCCTGTGTTCCGGTAGTACCCTTTACTCCGCGAAGTTTAATTTTATTTTTAAGTTCGGATAATGACGTATAATCCATTAAAAGGTCTTGCAGCCATAATGTAGCGCGCTTGCCGACGGTAGTCAGTTGTGCGGGCTGAAGATGAGTATAGCCAAGCGTCGGCAAATTCTTGTATTCGAGTGCGAAGTTTTTAAGTTTATCTATGACGTTTACGAGTTTCTTCTTTATTATATCGAGTGCGCGGTCGATAATTATTATCTCGGAATTGCAATTAACGAAACTGCTCGTCGCGCCGAGATGAATAATCGGTCGAGCATTAGGACATTGATCGCCGTAAGCGTAAATCTGCGCCATAACGTCGTGGCGCAAGGTTTTCTCGTAAGATTTGGCAAGTTCAAAATCAATATCTTCTGCGTGAGCCTTTAGTTCCGCAATCTGCTCGTCCGTAATTTCCAACCCGAGTTCTTTTTCGCTCTCCGCAAGCGCTATCCACAACCTGCGGAAAAGTTTAAATCTGTTAAGATCCGAAAAGTTTTCGCACATTTCTTTGCCCGCATATCTGCTTATAAGCGGATTTTCGTATACGCTTTCCATTTACTCTCCAAAAAATCGTTTAAATTATCGTAAAAAATATTATCTATCACTTCGCCTTTATACCCGAGTTTTTCTAAACTCTCTCTTAGGAGATTCAGTTCGTCGTAGCCCGTAAGCCCGCTCGGGAAAAAATCGCAGCCGTAAAAATCAGTGCCGATACACAAATTTTTATAGCCGAATTTTGAAACGAAATAATCAATTTGTCTTGTTAAGTCCGAAATTTCGCATCTATCGGCATCCGTCATAAAATACCCGCAAAGAGTAACGCCTATCGGCGCGCCGCGAGAAATCAGCAATCTAATCTGCTCGTCGTCGATATTTCGTTTATGTTTATGTACCGAAGAAAAACAAGTATGCGAATTAACAACCGTTTCGGCGCGGTCTATAATGTCGTAGAAACCGCCTTTTGATATGTGCGCGGTATCTACCGCCACTCCGCTTGCGTTTAGCCTGCGAATAAGGTCTTTGCCCTCCGACTTTAACGGATATACGCTATCGCACCCGTAACCGTATCGGTTTTCGCCGTTCCAAGTCAACCCGATATAGACGGGATTGAGGTTCAAAACCTCGTCTAAATTCGCGTCCTCGTAGCCTATATCTTCAAACGCGACAATACTCGCCTTTCGTGCAAGCGATAAAGCCTTGCCGAAATTCATTTTTCCGCGAAAAACAGCCGCCACGACCTTTTCTTCGGTATATGACGAAAGTATTTTATCTCCGCCCTCATACGTCAGAACGTCGCTGTGAAAATCAAAAATCCTCATATTTTAGCCTCTAAGGCTATTATATGAATTCTATTATGAATATTTCTCCGGCGGCTCGTATTCTACCCCGCAGGTGTCGACCGTTACGCTTTTAATAGTTTGATCCTTAAGCGGTTTATCATTGTAATCGACGTTGGTTTCCGCAATTTTGTCAACAACGTCCATACCGTCGATAACTCTTCCGAACGCGGCGTACTGCCCGTCTAAATGCGGAGCGTCCGCGTGCATTATGAAAAACTGCGAGCCTGCGCTGTTAGGCATCATTGAGCGCGCCATAGATATGACGCCGCGTCTGTGCGGTAAATCGTTTTTAAAGCCGTTTTTAGTAAATTCGCCGCGGATTGTATAGCCCGGACCGCCCGTGCCGTTTCCTTTCGGATCTCCCCCCTGAATCATAAACCCGGAGATAACTCTGTGGAAAATTAAACCGTCGTAAAACCCGCTTTGAACAAGCGAAATGAAGTTATTTACTGTGTTCGGCGCGACGTCGGGATATAATTCAACGTAAAACTTGTCGCCGCCGACCATTTCAAACGTAACTATAGGATTATTGTTCATTTTCTTCCATCCTTTCTACCAAAACGCCCGCCTCTTTGAAGAGTTGCAAGGAAAAGTCGCTCGGGTATCCGTCTTGGTAGACAACTCTTTTTATTCCCGAATTGATTATCATTCTGCTGCAAATAACGCAAGGCTGATGCGTGCAGTATAGAGTTGCGCCGTCAACCGAAACGCCGAGACGGGCGGCTTGCGCTATCGCGTTTTCTTCGGCATGAACGGCGTAGCATATCTCGAGTTGCGTACCGCTCGGAATATTCTTTTCGCGCCTTAAGCACACGCCTTTCGTCTTACAACTCTCAACCCCGCTCGGCGCGCCGTTATAACCGGTTGTCATAACTCGCTTATTTTTGACGATTACCGCGCCTACCTGACGATTGGGCTGATAGCAGCTTGACCAAGTCGCCACAAGCCTCGCCATATCGGTAAATCTTTTATCCCATTTATCCATAACCGCCTCACAGAAGGTATACGGGCAAATCGTCGCCGATGGCTTTTATTGCCTCGAACTTAGCCTCGTGAATATCCGCCGATTTCTCGACTTTTGACGTCTTTTCGGACTTTTCCGCCTTAAACTTCTTGAGTTCTGCGGTTATTTTTTTGCCGTCCTCGTCTAAAACAACCGCTTTAACGGTCGTTTTGCCGAGTTCTTTTAACGCGGTCAAACGCTTTGCTCCGTCCACGACTTTAAGCGCGTCTCCGTCTTTGACGGCGATTATCGGAACGAGTACGCCGAAAGTCTTAACGGACGCAAGCATTAGCGCGTTGTCCGTCGCTTTTTTGAATTTAAGCGTATCGACGTCTATATCCACTACGCCGTTTTCGGATACTTCCGACGGAATTTTATCTTTTTTAGGCGCTACCGCCCTCTTTAAACTACCCTTTCCTACCGACATTTTATTTCCTCCTCGATCTCTTTCGCAAGTTCGCCGTATTCTAAGGCGCTACGCGAAGTTTTCTTATAACTTCCGACAGGTTTGGAGTTGTCTTGCGCCCACTCCACCGAACTGTCTGTATGAATAAACCTCGAAAAAACCTTAATATCCTCGGTTTCTTTAAGCGTTTCCATCGTTTGTTTGAAATAATTTCTGCGCTCGTCAACTTTCGTAACCGCCACGCCCAAGAGTTCGAGCGCGGGATTTATTTCTCTTACGCTGTCGATAAACTCGAACATGTTCGCGAGGCCGAACAACCCCCAGGGGCTTGCCTCGACCGGTAAAATTATATAATCCGACGCGACTAAGATATTCATCGCCCAGCATCCGAGCGTCGGCGGAGCGTCGATTAAAACGTAATCGTAAACACCGCTATCGATTATACCTTTCAAAGCCTTTTTTAGTATGCTTTCTCTCTGCCATTTTGTAAACAACTCGAACTCGATCGAACTCATAAGCGTCGACGACGGTATTATATCGAGATTTTCGTAATCGGTTTTTACTATATACCCGTCGAGCGCCGCGCCCGCTTTAAGAGCGCTGTATAAATTCTTATCGCCGCGCGCGAACTCGAGCGCTTTGTCCTCGTTGAAATACGAAAGCGTAAGATTGAGTTGCATATCGCCGTCAATCAACAACACCCTGCTTCCGCTCGCCGCAAGCGCGTAGCCTACGCTCGAACAAGTCGTGGTCTTTCCGCTACCGCCTTTATTGTTGGCAAAACTTACTACTTTTGTCATTGGTTATCCTCCGGGTACAGACACTGCACGCCGTTTTCTTTAAATTTTTCAAGCCACGGCTCCGGCGGCTTTACGTCCGTAATTACTATATCGGTTTCGTCAAGCCCCACGACGACGTTAAAGGCAATCCTGTTGAATTTAGTACTGTCGACCGCGATAATACGTCTGTCGCCGCTGCGAATCATCGCTTGTTTCGTAAAGGCGTACATATAATCCGAATCGGTAAAACCCTTGTTTATGTCGAAACCCTTGCACGATACTATTGAAGTATCGACGTGAAATTTAGAAATCATATTGTCCGCATACCCGCCGGTAAGCGTTAAAGAATTTTCACCGAGCATACCGCCGGTTGCGAAAATTTTCCAGTTCTTTTGGTCTTTAAACTCGACGAGAACTTCAAGCGAATTGGTTATAATGGTCATATTTCGCCTGTCTTTTATGCGCTTTGCAA
>CAMOXE010000071.1 GCA_946628865.1 uncultured Clostridia bacterium
AGACGAGAAACGAGGTAAACCAACTCGGATTTTGCGCTCGTCATTTTGATATTTTATACAAAATGCAATCGAAACTCGGGCTGGCTCTGCAGACTAAAACGAGATTAAAGACCCTCTATAAGTCGATTAACTCGAAATTCAGTCCTAAAAACGCAAAAAAACAAGCCGAAAAAATCGACAGGATAACGAGCGGCTGCGTTATATGCAAATACCTAAGCGAGCATATGCTGCGCTACTATAAAACGGTTGCGGAAGTTTATTATTCGGACGAAAAGTTCCGAGGCACGCTCTCTTTAGTTAAAGGCTTTTGCCTCAATCATTACGCGAGACTTTTAGAGTATTCGACTTACGCCAAAAGTCAAACGGAGAATTATATCAATTCTTTAATTGCCATAGAGAACGAATGTTTTTCGGAGATCGAAAAAAAACTCGACGAGTTTTGCGACCGTCACGACTATCGGAATTCTTCAAAGCCGTTAGGCGACGCCAAAACGGCGTTGCCGGACGCGCGAAAAATGATTTATGAAACAGATTTCAATTAACGCATACGAAAAAGGCGTAGCGATCGTTACATCGCTACGCCTTTTTAATTGACGATTTAAATTTTAAATTTCGACTGTTCGTCGTTTAAGTTTTCGGGCGAATTATCTCCGAGTTGCAAGTCTTTTATTTCGCTTGCGGTATAATACGGCTTGCCGTAAATTTTGCCGCTGTCGTCTTTTAAAATGAGTTTCGCCGCTTTTAAAGTGTAATTTATGCGCTCGCCATCCTCGTTTAACACGACTACTTCGCGAATTTCAATTCCACCGTAAAAAGAAATTTTAAGATAATCTGAAGAAAGGTTATAATCGTCCGCTATCTTTATCCAGCCGCCGTCAGAATCTTTGAGCATTGCGCGGGTCACTGTCGTTTCCTTTTTATACGTCTCTGTCGAATAATCGCCGTAATCGTCGGTCTTATATCTGTTCAAAACGACTTTGGATTCGTCGACGGAAAGTTTCGCCACGTTAAGCCATACCGTTTTTATTTTTTTTGTGCCGCGCGAAACGCTAAAGCATACGAACTGACTTTCGACGGCGGTTTTCCCGCTTGAAACGTCTTTCAATTCGTATAAGGCAAGGTTCCAGCCCGTCGTACAATCGGTCTTTACGGTAGTATCGTTGCCGCAGGAAACGAATATAAACAAACAACACAGCGCCAAAGTAAGCGATAATTTTCTGATAATCTTCATAATCAATTCTCTTTCTGCATTTTTTTAAGTTCTTTCATGAACGTGGAAATATCTTTAAACTGCCTATACACGGACGCAAAGCGAACGTAGGCGACTTCGTCTATATCTTTAAGCCCCGTCATTACCATTTCGCCTATCTGCTTGGCGGAAACTTCCTGCGCGAGCGAGTTGTGTATCGATTTTTGAATATCCTCGACGAGCGCGTCTATCTTCCAGAGCGGCACCGGGCGTTTTTCGCACGCCTTGATAATTCCATTCTTGAGTTTGTTCGGATCGAAAACCTGACGCGTTCCGTCCGACTTAACGACTAAAATCGGCGTAGTCTCGACAGTTTCGTAAGTCGTAAAGCGTTTGCCGCAGTTCATACACTCTCTTCTGCGCCTTATAGACGTTCCGTCCTCAGACTGTCTCGAATCGATAACCTTGCTTTCAAGACTTCCGCAATACATACATTTCATCGACTTTTCTCTCCTATTATTCCCCTGTCTGATTATATTTTAACACAATTTCGGATTTTTGCAAATAGTTTTCGGGGGTTTTAGGCATTTTTACATAGATTTTTAATCTTTTCACATACTTTTTGCGTGATTATAACGATAATAAAAATCTGCGTCGGCGTTTATTACGCCGCGGTAAACGTATACGGCTTTATACTTTTGAAACTTCAGAAGAAATCGGCTGAAAATTCAGACACCTGCAACGCCGTCGGCGACGGGAAAATTTTCTTTGCCGCCGTCTTAGGCGGGGCGCTCGGCGTTTACGTCGCGATGTTTATTTTCAAACATAAATTGAAAAGTACGGCGTTTATGATATTTATCCCCGTTATCGCCGCGGCGCATATTTACCTTGCGGTATTCGGGTACACCCGGAACTTTTCTATCGAACAAAATCTAAATCAACTCTCGCTTTTGCGTTAAGGTCAAGCGTTGCGAAATCTCTCGCACGGTATCGGATAAGTCCCTCCGACGCTATCATTGCCGCGTTGTCCGTACATAGCGGCTTGGGCGGTAAAACGAGTTTAATCGACTTATCGCGGCACTTTTCCGTCAGACTGTCCCTTAAATACCCGTTTGCGGCAACTCCGCCGCCGACGGTTAAGGTATTTAAACCGTATTGCTCTAACGCCTTTAAAGCGGCGTTTACGGGCGCGTCGATTGCCGCGCGTTGAAACGACGCCGCTACGTCCGCGCGGTTTACTTCTCCGCCCGACTGCTCGATTTTATGAACGTAATTTATAACCGCGGTTTTAAGCCCGCTGTACGAAAAATCGTAGCCGCCCTCGCCTTTAAGCATTTTAGGTAACGGGACTACGTCTTTACCGTCTTTCGCCAACCTCTCGACGTTCGGACCGCCCGGGTACTCCAACGACAGCACCCTCGCCACTTTGTCGAAAGCCTCGCCGACGGCGTCGTCTAAAGTTTCGCCGAGGATTTTAAAATCGCTCTCGCTTTTAACGAGTATAACCGCGGTATGTCCGCCGCTTAATAATAGGCTTATAAACGGCGGTTTCAAGGTCTTATCCGCAAGATACGCCGCCGCAAGATGTCCGCGGATATGGCTTACGGGAATAAGCGGAACGTTTAAAGCGTAGGCGAGTGATTTTGCGTAACTCACCCCGACGAGCAAAGCGCCGAGCAGTCCCGCGCCGTAGGTTACCGCTACGGCGTCGATATCTTTAAGCGTCTTACCCGCGCTTATAACCGCTTTTTCGACCACTTGCGAAACAGCCGTAACGTGCGCGCGCGAGGCAATTTCCGGCACTACTCCGCCGAAACGCACATGCTCGCGGCAAGAACTCATTATCTCGTTTGCGAGAATATTCCGCTCGCCGTCGATTATCGCCGCCGCCGTTTCGTCGCAAGACGATTCTATTGCAAGTATAGTGGGATTTTCCTTTACGGAAAATCCCTTTATCAAATCTTTATACATTTTAACTTTTCTTTAAGTAATCTATAATGAACATATCGATATCGCCGTCCATTACCGCCTGAACGTTAGCCGTTTCCGCGCCCGTTCTGTGGTCTTTGACCATGGTATACGGACAGAAAACGTAACTTCTGATCTGACTGCCCCACTCTATCTTTTTTATCTCGCCCTTTATCTCGCTCGCCTCTTGCAGTCGCTCCTCCTCGCGCTTTTGCAAGAGTTTACTTCTCAGCATCTGCATAGCCTGTTCGCGGTTCTGCACCTGACTTCTCTCGTTCTGGCACGAGACTATTATTCCCGTTGGAATATGCGTTATTCTTATTGCCGACTCCGTCTTGTTGACGTGCTGACCGCCCGCGCCGCTCGAACGATAGGTGTCCACCTTTAAGTCCTCGGGGCGAATTTCTATATCCCCGTCGTCGTTTATGTCCGGCATTACGTCGATAGACGAAAACGAGGTGTGGCGTCTGGCGTTCGAGTCGAACGGCGAGATCCTCACCAAACGGTGAATACCCCTTTCCGCCTTTAAATATCCGTAGGCGTTTTCGCCCTCGACTTTAAAGCATACCGACTTAAGTCCCGCGCCGTCGCCGTCCAAGCGATCGTATTCGGTTATTTTATAGCCGTGCTTTTCAGCGTAACATATATACATGCGATAGAGCATTTCCGTCCAGTCGCAAGCCTCCGTGCCGCCCGCGCCGGCGTGAAGAGTCAAAATCGCGTCGCAAGCGTCGTACTTGCCGCGCAAAAGAGTTCTCAGCCTTATCTCCTCTATATCCTTTTCGGCTTTTTCGAGTTCCGACGCGACGTCCGCAAGAACGCTTTCGTCGTCCGCCTCTACGGCGAGCGAAATCATTACTTCGGCGTCCTCCACCGCTTTTTTGGCATTGTCGTACGCGCTCAGTTTATTGCGTATCTGCTGAGCGTTTTTGGAAATTTTAGCGGATTTTTCTATATCCGACCAAACTTCTTCCTTTTCAAGTTCTTTTTCTAATTCCTGTAATCTGACTCGCTCGTTAGCGACGTCAAAGAGAGTATCCTGCCTCTTCCAAGGTCTTGTAAAGTCCTCTTATTTTTTCTTCGTAAACGTCTGTTCTTACCATTTTAACTCTCCTTTTCCGTGCGTAAGCGTTTTAGGCTTCGTCCTTTAATTATTTGCCCGCACTCAATAATATATACAATTATAAGACATTATCGCCGCGATTGTCAATCGAAACGCCCGTCAAATTTAAAAACCCCGAAAAATGAAATGACCGCATTAGTTCGCATAGTAAAAGCCGACACGGTAAGGAATTAAGTTTTTCCTGCTTTTTATCTGACGGGCATATCGACAAAAGCGGGGCTTGCCCTTAATCGGACAAGCCCCGCGCGGTTTTAAACTGATTAAAACTTCATAAATTCTTTTACAGCCAAAGCGCAGCAAGCGACGACTGAGAATACTCCGGATAAAATAGCGCCTATAGCGAGTTTCCAGGTATAAAGATCGTAATAAGTGCCGCTGACAACTCCCGACTTAAACGACGCTACCGTTAAAAACGCGAGGATAGCGCTGACTAAAAACAGCGCCGCCGCGACGAAAGAAAACGTCTTATTCCCATTAAGGAACGAGGCTACCGTAAGCGCGGTTGCGGCGATCGGCAAAACGAACAATCCCAAAAACGCGAGGAAATTGAAGTTGAGTATCTGCGTATCTCCGTCTTTATATCCGAAAACGACTTGCGTTCCGCTAAATACCGGCTCGGTACCGATAAGTTTTCCCGTACCTTTAACGGCGGGGACGAAAACCATACAAATCGCGGCAAGCCCGAAAACAGCCGCAAGACAAAGAATAACTTTTCCTAAGTTTACTTTTTTTGACATATTTATAACTCCTTCTGTTTTTCTATATTATAATCCTTTCAAATATATTTTGCAAACGATTTAAATAAAAGAGAATAAATTTTATCGATTCGCATAAGTTGTTCACTGCCAAGACGATTATATTCACAATCATCTTCGTCGGTTACCTTGTCCATTACTTTAGTGTTACCCTTTGAATACTTACTTCTTTTGTCGATTATCATAACTTCCTTTCCTTTTAAGTTCGTTTCCAGATATACCTTACATAACTATCTGTTAAATACTGAGCGTTTTGAGCAGTGTTAGTTACCGTAACAGAAGTTCCGTTCGTCGCCGTTGAAGAATAATAAACTTTCCACCCGCTTGTATTTTTAAACGTTACGCTCGTAAGTCCGCTGCAATTCCAGAACGCCCATTCCCCTACGCTCGTCACGCTATCGGGGATAGTAACGCTCGTAAGCCCGATGCAATACGAGAACGCATAATCTCC
>CAMOXE010000072.1 GCA_946628865.1 uncultured Clostridia bacterium
ACGTTTAAAGCGAGAGTTTTAACCCCTTTGACCGGGTTGCTTTCGGCGGGCGTCCTTCCCGCCGAGCCGAGCATAAGGGCGTCGTCCGAAGGGATAGCGCCTATCAATTCGGTTTTAAGAATCTCGCTCGCCTGCTTTGGCGAAAGCATAACCCTATCCGCCACGAGGTCCCCGCGCACCATATTCACGATAAGCGATACTTTTTTAAGAGATCGAGATCTTATTATTCCCAAAACCTTATCTGCGTCGCGCATTGCGGAAATCTGCGCGGTGGTTACGACTATTCCCTCGTCGGCGACGGATATAGCCTTGTCGAATCCTCCGCCTACCCCCGCGGGACAATCTATTAAAATATAATCAAAACTGCCCGAAAGTCCGTCTATAAGTTCGTTAAGACTGTCTCCTGAAACGTTCGAGCGCGAAAACGAATGCGCCGACGGAAGCACGAAAAGGTTTTTCCGCCTCGGCGTCTCCACGAGCGCCTGCCGCGCTCGGCACCTGCCCTCGATACAATCGACTATATCGTAAATGACCGAATCTTCCACGCCCGCCGCTACGTCTAAATTGTTAAGTCCGAAGTCGGCGTCGACGAGGCAAACGCGTCTGCCCATAGCGGCGAGCCTGTAACCGAGATTTGCCGTTACGGTGGTTTTACCCACGCCGCCTTTGCCGGACGTTATTACTATCTTTCTTCCCATATCTTCTCCGCGCAAATGCGTAATAATATATTAAGATAATCGCGCGGGGACATAATGCGATTTTTTGTAATAAAAGGGGTATTTTTGTTGATTAAAAGATTTCGCGGGGAATTTTGCACGGCGATTTTGTTTCAGATATGTTAAATCGACCTTTAAAAAGGAAAAAATTTTCACCCAAATAAACGGCTGAGGCGAAGTTGATTTTATCAACTTCGCCTCAGCCGTTTATTTAATGCGACGAAAAATCCGCTTTAATACGTCAGTTTTTCGCCGTAAAACTTCTCGTAAGCCTCTACCCACACCTTGTAATTCTCATCGACGGCGTTTTTTATCGCCGCGCTTAACGGCAAGGTCTTATCTATGGTTATCGGCTTAAAAAATTCTATATGGTATTCCTGCACGGGAAATCCGTCGCTGTCGATCGCGTCGGTATCTCTCATAGTTATAAACGCCGGAATTATCGGCGCGGAGTACTTTGCGGCGATCTTGAACGCCCCCGGCTTTAACGGTCTCGGCTTTCTGTAATTAAACCACATGGCTTGCTCGGGATAAATAAGAATTTTCTCCCCGCGTGCAAGCAGGGTTTCGACTCCGCTGAAAAATTTCTTCAGCGTATCGTAATTAGACGAAAGCGGCAAAGTATTCGCGTGGCGCATCATAAGCCTTACGATGCCTTTAAAGTTGTTATAATTCCCTTCCTTGATTACCTTGTAGAGGTAGCGTCCGCGCGGCAAAACGGGTTTTATCGCTCTATAGACCGCGTAATTGTCCTTTATGTTGAAATGATTGCAAGTTATTATAGCGCCGGTTGACGGAACGTTTTCCAAGCCTTTTACCGAGCGTATGATAAACGTTCCCTTTTTTATCATAGATTCAAAATACATCTTCCCGAAAAAGTTCGCAAGCGCCGTCAGCAACTTGCTCGACAACTTTTCGTTGACGTAATCTATCTCGTTCGGCAAAATCTGTTTCGTCGGCGGGTCGATCTCCACGTCGTCGTTAAACCTGCCCGTTTTTTCAAACTCCGCTATGCGCGAAAGAACTTCAAGTTTTTTGGGGTCTTTTTCCATTTAAACATCCGCCTTTTTGTTGAACCAGAGTTTTTTGAAAGTCCTCTCGCTCTTCTTCATCATTTCGATGCCGGCTACTATCTGCATAAAGTTTTGGTAATCGCGCAACTTGTCCTCTTCGGTAAAGCCGTTGAATTCGGCAAGGATTCTATCGTAAAACTCGCTGTGTTTCGCATATTCCCAAAAATATTCGCCGTTTATGGTGTCCGCGTAGTGCCACGGCTTATGCGCGAGCGCGTAGTGGCAAAGATTGAGTTCGCCCTCCGGCGGTTCGGGAAAACTATGCTTGTTCCAGCCCGTCGGCAGATATTTCACCCTGCCGCTGCAAATAACGTTTAAATACTCCTGGTCGGGAGAAAGACAGTCGAAATTATAGGTCGTAAGCATATTCAGAAATCTGTCCCTTACGCCGAACGCACGGAATTCTTTTAAATTCATCAGCATTACGCCCGAGTTAAAGTAGGTATAATACGGAATTCCGATTATGTTCGTAACGTAATCTGTAAAGTTCTTGTCGCGGTCGGTGTTCTGCTCGTAGACCGCACCGACGAGATAGCCTTCGACGTCCTCGTCGTATAGTTTAGCAATATCGGTAAGTAAAACTACGTCGCAATCGAGGTAGATCGCCTTATCGTACTGCGGAAACGCGGTCTCGATAAACAGTCTGTAATAAGCCGCAAGCGTATAATAAAATACGTCGGGCAAGGTGTCTTTCAACGGCTCAATAAGTTTACCCACGTCGTAAAATTCTATTTTAACGTTATCAGCGCTATGTTTAAGCAGTTTTTTCTTGTTCTCTTCGGAAATTGCCGTTTGCAGAACTGTTATCAAATAATCGTTCCGTTTGTCTGCATGCTCTGCGATGGATAGTATCGCCACGTCGAGATACGGAACGTAATTATCGTTGCAGGCAAAGAAAATGGGAATGGTTTTTTTCATGTTTTTTCCTTTGTGTATCATATTTTGCGTATGTCGCAGTTGTCGGTTAAAAACGTTTGTAATCGTCTGACAGCGTACCGCTTACGTTGCGGATTAATGATAACACAGCAAAAAATAAAAAGCAAGAAAATACTCTCTATCGTTATTCTACCGCCTCTCGCAATGCGAGAATGGCTCTCTACCGACTATAGAACACTTCTCTACGGGTCTGGAAAAAGCTGTTTTATCCGATAAATTTTGCACATTTGCCTGCGCCGCGTAGTGCTAAAGGCTCGCGTTGTAATTTTTATGTCCGCCCGACGTAATTCACTTTAATAAAGTATTTTATAAGTATTATGGGTGGACGAACAGAAAAGAAAATAAACTCATTGCGCAAAAAATCGTCGAAAACAGTACAAAAAAACTTATCTAAGGCAGGGGCAGATATGTATCGACTCGGCAAATACGGTGCGGCGTTAATAATTCGTATGCGGAACGCAGTTTACCGATGAGTGGTGGAAAACTCTGTGCCGTAGGCAAAAAACAGGGCTCCCAAAAAGATTTTGTTTCAACAAAAGATTTTTGGGAAAAGGTCGAAGAGCCGAAGCGCATCCGGTGGACGAAACAGCGAGGCGATGAGAGTGCCGCGGTCGAAAAATTAAGTAAAATGTTTTACGCAAATTTTTCGGGTACCGCAAACGGGGGAGCAGACTGAAAAGTCTCTGCTCTTTTGTAAAACAAAAGAGCAAGACCAAAAAGTCTTGCTCCGACGTGGCTGGGCAAAAGAGATTTGTAAGGGAGTAAAGGCTTTGCCTTTACGACGGAATACTTTGCTACGCTCCGTGGCGTTCGGGCTACGCCCTCGGCTGAGAGCGATTGTTCGGCAACGAAAATTTAAGTTTTCATCTGACATTTTGCCGCAATCGCGTCACTCCCGTCAATGTTCGCCAAAGGCGAATATTCTTGCCGTAGGACTCCCGCTTGCGGGAAACGGCAATATAGCGGAGTCAGAGTTTAAATAAAAACTCAAAAAGTCATTGCTTCATCGTCGATTTTATCTGTCTTCCCACTAATTATCCCACTAAATATTTAAGTTAATTTTTCAATGCGGTAATAGGAACGACGTATACCCGTCGCTCCTTTGATACGCCGCGTTTGACAATCCGCATATCACGCATAAAACCGATGGCGCCTTCCCACCGCTTTTCATAATTTGTAATAAATATATCATATTCGGTCAGATTTATCAATTCAATTCGGTCAGATTTTATAATTTCATTCGGGTTAAAAAATATTCAATACAAAAGTTTTGGGTTTCTCTACCTTTCCATCACTTATTTAATAAACAACCGAGCGATTGTTTATGACCAAACATTCTCGCATATATTACAAGTTTAAGACTTTTTGTCAAGCATTATTTACAAGTTTTACCACAATTTATTTGGCGATATTTACAAGTTTTTTTGCTATTTTGTAGCAGTTGTAGCAGTCAAGAAAAGTAGACACAAAAAATAATTTTTTCAACTTATTTTTTCAAAAGTAGATACAGACTACATTTTGACGAAGTTTCTTTTTTCAAAAGTAGACATTCAACATATTTTTTCCGGTTTTTCGTTTTCTAAAGCGGACACGGTTTCGCAATGAGACTTTTCACGGTGTTTTTGAACGAATTTTGGCTCTTCGGATAGAACACGATTAGCAAAAGTATATATATTGTGCCAACATAACTTCCACAATAAAAATTTTTTAAAAAACTGTAAAGAGTTTTTACACTCCTTACAGTCCGCTGGATAGTTAGTTCGTCGTCAAAAGTTTTTCGCCATAATAGAGTGTTTCATTTGCTACTTTAAGGTCCTTAGTAAACCCAACACCCTCTCGGCGTTTTTTTTTGCGTTTCTTATTTGATTTTTCGTTTGTATATTGTTTTATTCCTCACCATGTTACGACATTTTTCGCACTTGATAATAAACAATAAAGCAAATAAAAAATAGTTATTACTGTCCTTTAAAAACAATTTGTTTATTAATTGTCTAAATTTGGTAAAGTTTTCATTCACCGTAATAAGCGTTCAGATACATTTGCTTTATTTCGCTCATAAGCGGGTACCTGGGGTTCGCTCCCGTACATTGATCGTCGAACGCCTGTTCCACCATGTCGTCCAAACGACTAAGGAAGTATTCTTCGTTAGGAACGTATTCTTTAATAGTCTTTTTTATACCGACCTTTTCTTTCAATTCATCGATTGCTTTTATAAGATTTTCTACTTTTTCATTGTCGGTTTTGCCGCCTAAACCAAGGCTATCCGCCACTTCGGCATATCTCGCCCTCGTATGCGGATATCCGTATTGCGGAAACGTACCCATTTTTGCAGGAACTTCCGCAGCGTTAAAACGGATAACCTCGTCGATCATCAAAGCGTTAGCAACGCCGTGCGGTAAATGATGGAACGCTCCGAGTTTATGCGCCATTGAGTGACATACGCCGAGGAACGCGTTGGCAAAAGCCATACCCGCCATCGTTGCAGCATTCGCCATTTTCTCTCTTGCTTCAGGATCGTTTTGACCGTTGTCGTACGCACGGGGCAAATACTTAAAGATAACTTTCAACGCTTGAATCGCTAAGCCGTCGGTGTAGTCGGTCGCCATCATAGACGCTATCGCTTCTAACGCGTGCGTAACGGCGTCAATACCGCTTGCCCCAGTCAAGCCTTTCGGCGCAGTCATATGAAAGTCCGCGTCGACGATTGCCATATTAGGCATAAGTTCGTAGTCCGCAAGAGGATATTTTACGCCCGTTTTTTCATCGGTTATGACGGCGAAAGGCGTCACTTCGCTACCCGTACCGGCAGAAGTCGGAATGGCTATAAAGTACGCTTTTTCTCCCATTTTTGGGAAGGTATATACGCGTTTACGGATATCCATAAACCGCATTGCCATATCCATAAAGTCCGCTTCGGGATGTTCGTACAATACCCACATAATCTTACCGGCGTCCATTGCCGAGCCACCGCCGAGAGCGATTATGCAATCTGGCTTGAACGCTTTCATTTGTTCCGCGCCTGCTTTAGCGCAAGCGAGCGTCGGATCGGGTGCAACTTCAAAGAACGTAGTATGCTCGATACCCATTTCGTCGAGTTTATCGGTAATGGGTTTCGTGTGACCGTTATTATATAGGAAACTGTCTGTCACGATAAACGCTTTTTTCTTTCCCATCACGTTTTTCAATTCGTCAAGCGCAACCGGTAAACAACCTTTCTTCAAATACACCTTTTCGGGCGCTCTGAACCACAGCATATTCTCTCTCCTTTCCGCAATCGTTTTTATATTAATCAGGTGTTTTACTCCGACGTTCTCTGAAACGGAATTACCGCCCCAACTTCCGCAACCGAGTGTAAGTGATGGTGCCAGCGCAAAATTATACAGGTCTCCGATGCCGCCTTGCGAGGACGGAGTATTGACCAAAATACGGCATGTTTTCATCCTGTGCGCAAACGCATCGAGTTTGCCTCTTTCGGTTACCTCGTTTAAATATATGGACGACGTATGCCCGTATCCGCCGTCTGCAATTAGCCTTTCGGCTTTTGAAAAAGCGTCTTCTATATCGCTTGCTTTGTACATAGCAAGCACAGGCGAAAGCTTTTCGTGGGCAAATTCTTCGGATATGTCAACGCTTTCCACCTCACCTATAAGAATCTTTGTGCTTTCAGGAACTTTTACACCCGCAAGGTCTGCAATCGTAACCGGTTTTTGTCCCACTATTTTGGCGTTTAAAGCGCCGTTGATTAAAATCGTCTTTCTTACCTTTTCCGTCTCTTCGGGATTTAAGAAATAACAACCTCGCGCGGCAAATTCCGCTTTTACCGCATCGTAAATACTTTCAAGCACGATGACTGATTGCTCGCTGGCGCATATCATACCGTTGTCAAACGTTTTACTATGAATGATTGAGTTGACGGCAAGGACGATATCCGCTGTCTCGTCGATAATCGCAGGAGTGTTTCCGGCTCCTACACCCAGCGCAGGTTTCCCGCTTGAATACGCGGCTTTTACCATGCCGGGACCACCTGTGGCGAGAATAATATCCGCCTCTTTCATAAGCATATTGGTCATTTCAAGACTCGGAACGTCGATCCAACCGATGATATCTTCCGGCGCACCCGCCTTTACCGCTGCCTCCAACACGATCTTCGCCGCCGCGATGGTCGACTTCTTCGCGCGCGGATGAGGACTTATTATAATGCCGTTGCGCGTTTTCAATGCAATAAGAGTCTTATAAATCGCCGTGGAAGTAGGATTCGTCGTAGGAATCACCGCCGCTATTAAGCCGATCGGCTCGGCAATCTTTTTTATACCGAACGACTTATCTTCTTCAATGACGCCGCAAGTCTTAACATTCTTATACTTATTGTAAATATACTCGGAGGCATAATGGTTTTTTATTACTTTATCCTCCACAACTCCCATACCGGTCTCTTCAACTGCAAGTTTCGCAAGAGGAACGCGCTGTTGATTTGCCGCGATTGCGGCCGCCAAGAAAATTTTATCCACCTGCTCTTGCGTAAAGCAAGAAAATTTCTCTTGAGCCTTTTTTACCCTTACGATTAAATCGTCAAGTTTTTCTATGCTATCGACGATTTCGTATTTCTGTTCTTCCATAAGCTAACCTCCGTTTATGTATAAACTTATTCATTTTATGCAGCGAGCATAAAAGTTTAATCTTGATCTATTATGCAAAAAATGAGCATCTGAATTTCAATTTGCCGCTTGTTAAACAAATTCGCCATTCCTAAATTCCACAAAAATGTGAAAGGGTTTACAATATTTCTTCTATAAAGTTTACTATGTCGAGTTGAGATATTGCGTCTATTATTTCTTTATGATTAGTCTGCGGTATTTGTTTTTTATTTATCTTTAACGATATAGAATATACCGCTAAGCCTGAGTTGACATATGCAGGATTAAGTTCCACGCCGTTTACCACCAAGTTTAAACACCTTATAGCGTGTATTAGTTTTTGCAAACTGTCTCTCGTCTTTAATTCTACATATATCTCGAAAACCGATGATTTTCTCTTTATATGCACTTCAAGTTTAGGCAATAATACAGATCCGATCATATATATTGCAAACCCCGCAATACCTATAAAATAAAAACCGTGAGATATTACAAGCGCCATCGCTTCCGCGCAAATTATTCCAACAGACGTCGTCAATCCGCGAAATTGATTTTTTGAATTAAACAGTATCGTGTTACTCGATATAATTGCGGTAGCGAGTATCGTTATGGGACAGGCAATCGAAAACGCGCTTCCCTGAACGTTTACCATATAGAAATCGAAAATACCCGTCAACGTCGCGGCAAGCGTTACGAACACGAAAGTTTTAAGTCCCGCCGCTTGTAGGTTTTTTGCTCGCTCCGCACCCATTATTATTCCGATACAAACGCATATCCCAAATTTAAATATACAGGAATACACGTTGAAGTCCTGCGACCATTCTCCTAATGCTTTACCCACTATATCCATCATACTATCTCCTGTTTATACGCTTACCGTATCTCTTATAATAATCTGAAAAAGTATCTTCAGTAAACGCCGATTCGTTAAACGCCTTTTCTTCTTCCGAATTTGCATAGTCCTCCGCGTCTATTTGTTTTTGTATTTCAAGAACACGCTCTTTTAGCGTCTCAACTCTGCTTTGTTTTTCCGTAGTAGGCTCAGATATAATCTCGGGCGCATTTATCGACCCGGATAAATATAATGAAAGTTTTGCGCACGCGGGACCTATAAGTTCATATAAAATACTCGACGATAATATTATGGTCTGTATGACTGCACCTTCCGTGCCGCCTATCGTTCTCGCCGCTAACGCCGCAAGACCTATTGCCACTCCCGCTTGTGGTATAAGCGCTAAACCTAAATAATTCCTCGTCGTTTTCGGTTTCTTCGCTATCGCCGAGCCGCTAAACGCTCCGACGTATTTACCCGCTATTCTGACTATAAAATACATAATGCCTATCGCTACGAGCGGCAGACTTCCGAAATTCCCGCCCGAAAACAGCATATCTATTCTGAAATTTACGCCCGAGTGTACGAAAAATAATAAAAGTATCGGCGGACTGAAATAGTTTAACTGCTTAAAAAGTTTATCGTCGTCTGTTACGTTTATATAGACCATTCCCATAGCCATACACCCGAGAAGCGGCGACACGTCCAATACCGCTCCTATACCGCATAGTAAAAACAATAATGCTACGGATATAATAAGTCTGTTGTCGTCGGAACGCTTTTTCATAAGAAATTTAAGAACAAAAGCAAGTATTACTCCTATAACGATCATTATTAAGTTATATGCGAGCGGCAGAATAAAGTCCGTAACGGAAAACCCGTTCCCTAAACTTGCAGACGCAACGGATATCGCTATTGAAAACGCAAGTAAACTTATTACGTCGTCAAATGCGACTACGGATAATACAGTATCCACGAAATCTCCGCTCGCTTTCGTCTGTCTTATCGTCATCATCGTCGAGGCAGGGGCGGTTGCGCTTGCAAGTGCCGCCAACACGAGAGAAAAAGACAGTCCCAACCCCAACACAAAATATGTAAGGACAAACACGAATAACGACGCCGTCAAAGATTCGAACAAAGTTATTATTACGAGTTTGCTTAAATTCTTTTTTAATACGTCTACTCTGAAATATTCGCCTACCGAAAAGGCAATAAACGCAAGGGCTATATCCGATATAAAACTCATACCCGAAGATACCGTTTCGGGTATTAAGTCAAGAACAAAAGGACCTATTATTATTCCCGTTATTATGTATGCCGTTACGTTTGGAAGTTTTAAAAGTTTTGTTAATCGCGTAGTTAAAAAACCGCAAAATAACATTATTGCGACCGATATTATGATAACCGATATTGAATTGTTTCCTAATTTTTCATATAATTTGTTTAGCATTTACTATTTTAATAAATCCTATTTATTTCTTTTACGCTTGAAAGAACAAACGTTGGTTTTATATTGCTTTCGTTACAAACGGAAATAGTCGTCTCTCCGCTTAATACGAGTATTGTATCTACGCCTGCGTTTACACCGGACGCGATATCCGTATATATTCTGTCGCCTATAACCACAACGTCTTTCTTTGCAACGTTGAATTTTTTTATTACCTCTTCTATCATCAGCGAGTTAGGCTTACCTATGAACACGGGCGACTTCCCCGTTGCTTTTTCTATTCCGAAACACATTGACCCGCAATCGGGTATATACCCGAAATCGGTAGGGCACACCCAATCCGGATTCGTAGCGTAATAAGGGATATCATTTAATAACGTTTTGCACGTATTCGTCAGTTTTTTTGCCGTTAAATCGGTATCGAAGCCTACTATTACGCATTTTGCCTTTTCGTCGTATTCGGTCGTTATATTAAGCCCTTCTTGCTTTAAATTATCAATAAAAGACTTTGTCCCTTGCGCATATATCAATTCGTCGCCGAACCTTTCTTTTAAAAGCGACGCCGACGCGTCTACCGATGTATAAAAATTATCTTTATCCGCGTTTATACCCATATCTCCGACTTTTTTTAAATAATCGCCTATGCCCTTGGACGAATTATTAGTTATAAAAACGTATTTGCCGCCGTTTTCAGTTATTTTGTTTAACAAATCTAACGTTCCGTCGAACAATTTGTCTCCTAAATATATAGTGCCGTCCATATCGAAAAGCCATAACTTTTTATTTTTCAACGCACTGAAATTTCTTCCGTAATAATCTTTCATTTTTTCTCCATATTTTATATCGTAAATGCATTTATTATTTTATTCTCTCAAAATATCGAATCCGCCGCCAGAACAACTTGTCATTTATCTTTTGGTACGCATTGTTTGGTATTAAATTAATTCACTCGGGTATGACAAAGTTGTTACCTGATAGCCGACAAGACTTTCAAGCGCTTTCTGTCACCCCTCAACTTCTGCAATAATTCTTTCTGTCGGAAGATTTACCAAATTTGGGTGATAAATCGTGTGCGAAGCAACCTCGTGACCCGGAATAGAAAGCATTTTTTAAAATAAAAGTTTTACATTTTTTAACGTTTTATATTATTTAGCAATTTAATACCCGCTGAAAACAATGCCAACGCAAAACTCAAACACATCAATACCCGCATAACGGTTATCCAATCGGTCGAAGTTGCTATTGCTGCGATTCCGTATTGCGATAAAGTGCTACCGACGTAACACGTCCCGTTTAATACCCCCGCGACAAGTCCGGCATTGAATTCTTTACCGACGCTTAAAGGCAACATACTCGTCACCACGTTATTGGCGGAATGCATAAACATATTTACTATTCCGAAAAAGGCAAGAATTACAAGCCAAAGTTCGGTTTTGAAGAAAACAATTATCCCCAAAACACATAGCGCCGACAATAAAAAGAATACTCCGGTAAGATCGGAATGGTCCTTCACTTTTTTATTGAGAGCGACGGCGCACATCGCTCCGAATATGCCCAGAAGAGGCAACACAAGCGTCAAAATCATTGAAAGGCTATCTGATAAATCATAACGCTCACTTAATATGTGCGGGACCCAAGTCGTTAAACCGTCCTTAATAAAATTGATTGCAACTGCATATATTCCGAAAATAAAAAATATCCTATGAGTTTACGGTCGCTACCCTTTACGTTTTGCGATTTAGATATATTATCCGATTTTGGCTTTACAATATTTTCTATTTTTGCATTATCCGTAAGTTTACCATAAAACAGAAACGTAATCGTTCCCATTACCGTCATAAATAGAGCGCCGAGTAAAAAGGAATATTTAAATCCGTCGAAAAGGGCAAAAAGAGCGCTTGTGCCGTAAGACATAAAAGTTCCTATCGCCACAGTAGTACTCATCGCAATTACGGCTAATTTTGAATATTTATCTTCACAATAGCAAGATATTATTCTTAGTAACGACGGCCATAATACGGCTTGACATATTCCGTTTATAAGCCATAAGTATTTGATAACGTAAAACGGCACTCCGAAAAACACGAATAAATTTATAGCCGACGAAACTATAAGCGCCAGCGGGAGAACAACGCGCATATTGAACTTAGAACAAAACAATCCGATAACTATCTGACTTGCTCCGTATGCAAAGAAAAAGAACGTAGTGGCAAGCGAAAATTCATCACTCCCCACCCCGTAAAACCTTTTTATCGGCACGCCATTTGACGTGTAACTATACCTACCTAAATATGCAAAAGTATATATCGCCCAACTTAATACGATAAGTAAAATCTGTTTTTTATTTGATAGCACTTTATTCATTTCCAAAAGCCCGATTATTTGTATAATATTTTGGAATATTCAATATTTTAAATTCCGACTCAATTTATATTAATTATAATACATTGAGAGATACGGTTGCGTCCCAACCGTTAAAAATATCTAAATTTTCTTTAATACCGTTTTATGTTTTCAAATAATATATTTCGTCGTCAAGTTCGGGGATATTGCCGATTTTTCCCGAAATATAATCATTCAGCCTATCCTTGCACGATTTTAACCTCATAATAAGTCCGCCAAAACGTATGTCGTGAACGTCAAAACGAACATTACGGTATGCATTTATTTCAGCCATTTTTCACTCTCCGTATTATTAAAACTTTTCGGCGTAAGTCCGCCCCTTTATCAGTATTAAGCAACTCTTGGCATGGGAACGGACTCCAGTTGCCGTATTCGTCCTATCGAATGCTAATTGCGGAGAAAAAACATTTCAAAAGTATACTGTCTTTTTCTTAATTTTTTTTCA
>CAMOXE010000073.1 GCA_946628865.1 uncultured Clostridia bacterium
CTTTCGATATAAACGAGGGCTATAACGTATATTCTTACCTCCAACTTCAACAAACGGCGAATTTGAAACAATACGACGGACAACCCATAAATATTGTCGTTTTGGAAAAGCCGGTAAGTGCTTACGACTACGGTTACGATTTAGTCCCCGCAGTCTGCTTAAAGACGAAAGATGAACAATCGCTCCGCGAAGTTTTATACGGCGAAGTCAACAATAAAGGAAACGGAATAAGAATAAACTTCGTCTGCAAGAGCGCAACCATAAACGGCAATAGACATAAGTTAAACTTATCCAACCTCCGTCACGTTACGCAAGCCGAAATCAGCGAGTTGAAGGCAAACGATAACACCTTTAATTGGACTTCGTTCTATGCGGTAATAAGCATTATACCGTGGTCGAGAGAGGCTGAAAAAGACCCCAACGTAAAGTTATACGGCTCGTATACCGCAACTATCCGCGACTTGGAAGTCGTCGGCAACTGCTCCGTAGAAGATAACGGCTCCTCGTCAGGAACGACTCCCGTCGGAGTAACCTCAACGGGATTGGCTATCGGAAGTTCACATCAACCGTCTAAATATTACGTCGATATAAAGAACGTGAAGTTCTCCGACCTCGATTGCGGTATGACGTTAAAGAAAGTCGTAAGAGGTACGGTTGAAAAATCGAGTATCAGCAATTGCTATCACAACGGAATGGACATCGGCTCGTCTATCGTCACGTTAAAAGATTTGACGTTCGCAAGTTGCGGTTCGGCGGCTATGGAGTTGACCCCCGAAGAGGCGGATAAAACCGGCGAAAGTTTAGAAGAAGTTCAGAAAGTCACTTTTGAGGGATATATCGACGTCGAAAACAATACGAACAACGGCAATACTTCGTTCTTTAACAATTACAAAATCGGTGCTTATACTATTCCTCAGATTATCCAAGGAATTTTGGCAGGATACAAGCAAAATAACATTAACATAACTCATATGGTAAACGACGGAGAATTTAAATTCGTATGCTTTATCCTGGTAGACTTCACGACGTTTGCTCCGAATAAATCCACTTGGTCTTATCCGGAATATCAAGCGGGCGGCTTTATAAACGCTACCGAACTTCCGCGTATAGGACAAGACGTAGATACCACTCATCAATATATCGTGCTTGACGTCGACTTGACGTCAATGGGGTTAGGAAATGCCGGAAAGGTGTTGCTTTACAACCACCACTACGTTGCCGCATAAGCAAGCGTAAAACGTATTATTAAATTAAAGCGGGCGTTATCCGCAAAGATACTTAAAGCGGGCGTTATCTGCAAATGCAGATAACGCCCGCTTTAAGTTTATTAATAATCGATCTATGCCGGGACGAATACGCCTATTTGTACGAAGAGTATCAGCGATAATCCGTAATAAGTGCAAACCGCTATGAGGTCGTTTATAGTCGTTATAAGCGGTCCGGACGCGACGGCGGGGTCTATGCCTATCTTTTTAAAGAGCATCGGTATAAGCGTTCCGTCAAGCCCCGCTATAACCATTGCCGTAACCAGCGAAATTCCGATACACGCGGATATTTCAAACGCGTAGTAGGCGGGCTGTTTGTCGACTAAAAACAGATATAGTCCTATAAAGGTAAACGCCAAGATTGCAATGATAAGCCCGTTACAGAGCGCGACTCTCATTTCTTTGAGTATATAGAGGAACTTCCTTTTTCCCGTAAACCCTTCCTCGCTTAAAACCCTTATGGTAACGCCGAGGGATTGAGTTCCCGTATTGCCGCTCATGTCGAGAATAAGGCTCTGGAAAGAGTATAAAAGCGCCAACCCCGCGCTCATTACGGGCGCTTGGAATTTTCCGATAATGCTCGATACTATAAGCCCCAAACCCAACAGCGCGAGTAGCCACGGAATACGCTTTTTCATACTTTTAACAAGCGGCTCGTTGATGTCTTCGGCCTCGGTAAGACCTGCAAACTTAGCGTAGTCGTCGCCGAGTTCTTCGTCTACCACTTCGACTATGTCCGAAGAGGTTATCGCGCCTATCAATTGATTGTCTTTATTGAGTACGGGTATAGAATCTTCCGAATAGTCTTTTAACTGTTCGATACACTCTTCTACCGTCTCCGTCGCGTAGACGTATGGGTAAGAAGTAGTTATTATGTCGTCTAACGGCGTCTGTTCGCGCGCGCGGATAAGGTCTCTCAGTTCTATCGCGCCGTAGAAAGTGTCGTCGTCGTTGAGGGCGTAAATAGTGGAGATATTGTCGTTTTCCGCCGCCTCCGCGACGACTTTTCTCATCGCTTGTTTTATGGTAAGACTTTTGTTTATCGCGATGAAGTTGGTAGTCATTCGGCTACCTATCATATCGTCGTCGTAGGAATCGATGAGTTGAATGTCCTCAACCGACTCCTTTTCCATAAGGCTTATTATCTCTTCTTTTTTCTCGTCGCCGAGTTCTTCCAAGACGTCTATAGCGTCGTCGGCGTCCATGCTCTCGATTATGTCCGCCGCTTTTTCCGCGTCTAATTCTTCGATGTATTTATCTACGTCGTCGAGGTAGGTGAATATCTCAGAAACTCTGTCTACGCCGAGAATTTTATACAGCCGTTTTCTTTCGTCCGCCGAGAGGTCGGGAATGATCGACGCTATATCGTTTTCGTGGTAATCGTCAAGCATTTCCCGCTTTTTACTCGGCGGGTCGTCGCTCCTGATAATTTTGAGCAGTTCTTCTTCGTAGTCGCGCTTTTCCGGCGTATCCTCTTCGGAAAGATCCGTCAATTTTTCATTTTGATCATTTTCGTCCATATCCGAACCTCCTTTTGATAGTTTTTTATGCCTTAAAACGCCTTTAGTTCGTCGCTTAAGCGGTAAAGGTTCAAGGCTTGTTTTTGTGTTTTATTATTCCGAAACTCATCATTATGACAATTTCTATGAGAACGCCCGCGCCGAACACGCATGAAACGCCTTTAGTTCGTCGCTTAAGCGGTAAAAGTTCAAGGCTTATTTTTGTGTTTTATTATTCCGAAACTCATCATTATGACAATTTCTATGGGAACGCCCACGACGAACACGAGCGCGTAATAGTCTACTAAAAATCCTATTATAAAGAACGCGTCTAAAATCGTCAGCCAGATAAGTAGCGAAACCGTAATAAAAGTAACTAGTTTATTTCTCCATACCGCGCCGAAGATCATCGCTATCAGCGCGCACAGGGGCAGCGGCATTACGAAACAGTAAATCGCGTTTTTCCAAGATGGCGAAGTCTTTTGCAGCGTCACGAAAACGAACGTTGCGATAGCGAGTATCGCGACGATAGGCAGCAGAGCGATTATTATTCTGTTTTTCAGTTTTATGCTTTTGGCGTAGGCTAATTCGTCTATCGCCTTTTCGTCTTCGCTATGCTCCGTAATTAAAAAATCCACCGTAACGCCGAACAAGTCCGCAATAGCCTTTAACACCGCTATATCCGGCACCGATTCGCCTCTTTCCCATTTTGAAACCGCCTTGTCCGAATAATTTATCTTTTCGGCAAGTTCCGCCTGAGTGAGTTTAAGTTCCTTTCTGAGCCTTATAAGGTTTTTCGCAAAGATATCTTTTAAATCTTCCATACATCTTTATTGTAACACATTACTCAATAAAATGCAAGGTTTTTAACGGCTCTACCGCAAGTAGAGTGGCATATTTTTAACTCTACTTTGACGAAAACAAGCCGTTTATCGCAAAAAAAGCGAAGTAGGTTGTCATTTGTATAAAAATCGGCTAAAATTTTAGTATAAACTTTTGCGGAAGGAGGCTTAAGCAGTTATGTCGAATAATAATTATAAAATAACCGTATTCGGAGACTCGATCGGTAAAGGCGTCTATACCGACGGGGGAAAGATCGAGATAATGAAATGCTCCGCCGTGTCGCTTGTTGAAGAGTGTTTCGGCATAAAGACGGATAACCGTTCAGGGTATGGGCAATCGCTTAAGAAACTTTCGGCAAGGGGAATTATAGAGCGTTATATTAAGAGCATAGATAAATCCGAAAATAATATTGTCGCGATAGAACTCGGCGGAAACGACGCAGACTTTAATTGGGCGGAAGTCGCCGCATCGCCGAGCGCCGACCACGGTCCTAACACCGATATCGAAATTTTTTCCGAAAGTTACGGCGAATATATCCGTCGTCTTAAAGAAATGAACGTTAAAGTCATAGCGTGTACGATCGTTCCGATAAGTTCCAAGAGGTATTTTGACAACGTCATATCGCGCGTCGCGGATAAAGACCGCGTTCTGGAATTTTTCAACGGCGACCTCGATACCATACACCGTCATCAGGAAATGTTCAACAACGAGATACTGAAAAATTCGTATAAATACGGCGCGGACGTCATTGACCTGAGAAAACGGTTTTTAAGCAGCAATAATTTTGAAAAAATGATGTGCCGAGACGGCGTACACCCGAACGCCTTGGGTCAGCGCGAGATATTCGGCGCCGTGTCCGATTATATAACCCGCGGCTTTTCTGCGTAATTTTATAAATTTCTTAATATGCCGTAAAGATTTTCGTTTTTTAAAGCGGAAATCTTTTTTTTGTGCGATTTTTTCGATTGACAAATTTATGATATAATTTTATAATTTAATAGAGGA
>CAMOXE010000074.1 GCA_946628865.1 uncultured Clostridia bacterium
TACGCCGAAGCAAACGTCCTCTACGGCCAGAACGCTACTCTTTTAGGCACTGCCGCCGCGGACGATTTTATTCCCTACCCTCCTTACGGCGAACACTTCGACGTGATTTTTCTATGTTCTCCGAATAATCCGACGGGAACGGTCTTTGACCGCGAAACTTTAAAGGCGTGGATAGATTACGCGCTTTCGACGGACGCAGTCATAATTTTCGACGGCGCGTATTCGATTTTTACCGAAAACGGTTATCCGAAGAGCGTTTACGAGATTGCGGGCGCGAAAAACTGCGCAATCGAAGTGCGCTCGTTTTCAAAGTCTTTCGGGTTTACCGGTATAAGGTGCGGCTACACCGTTATTCCGAAAACTCTCGGAAAATATAACGCGCTATATAAGCGCAGGCTCGGCGCCAGGTTTAACGGCGTGAGTTATATTACCCAAAGGGGTGCGGAAACCTTTTTCAGCGCGGAAGGCGGCATTGAGGCGCAAAAACGCGCCGCGTACTATATAGACAGCGCCGAAATCTTGCGAATTTCGCTGAAAAAGGTCGGCATCGACTCTGTCTCCGCCTCTTCTTCCCCATACGTTTTCGCCAAATGCCTTAAAGGGGGATCTTCCGCGGAATTCTGCGAAAAACTTCTGGACAAAACCGGAATAGCCGCAACGCCCGGGTCGGGATTCGGAAAATGCGGCGAGGGATATTTCAGGCTCTCCGCCTTCCGAAACCGCGCCGAAATTTTAAAAGCCGCGGATAAACTTGCCTCTATTCGCTTTGATTTTTTCTGAAAAGTGGTATAATATACTCAGCGGTTTTCGTTGAACGAAATTCACCGCAGTAGGTAAAGAGGTTTAATATGCAAAGGCGCGCGGGAATACTTATGCCGATATTTTCACTCCCGAACGATTACGGAATAGGCTCGTTCGGAAAAGAAAGTTACGCTTTCGTCGATTATTTAAAGTCTGCCGGGCAGTCCGTCTGGCAGGTTTTGCCGCTCGGACAAACTTCGTTCGGCGACAGTCCGTATCAAACGACTGCCGACGTTTCGTTTAATCCGTATTTCATCGATTTAGAAGCGCTCTTTAAAGACGGGCTTTTAACCGAAAAGGAACTTTTATCGGCAAAATCCAAGTCGAAAAAAATCGACTACGGTAAACTCTACGCCTCGCGCTTTCCGCTACTTAAAAAAGCGTTTTCGCGTTTTTCGCCCACGCAAGAATTTTTAAAGGTTCTGCGCGGGAAAAAGTACGACGGCTACGCGTCGTTTATGCTGCTAAAGAGCATATACGGCGACTTATCGCGTTTTCCGAACGAATATAAACACGGAGATAAGCGTAAACTTTCGGCGCTTAAAAGCGAGCATAAAAACGAGTACGGGTTTTTCGTTTTTATGCAATTCGTCGCCGAAAAACAATATAAAAAACTGAAAGAATACGCCAACGCAAACGGAATAAAGATTCTCGGCGATCTGCCGCTTTACGTCGCCTACGACAGCGCGGACGTATGGACCGACCCGAAAGAATTTATGCTAAGTCCCGACCTTACTCCGAAAGCGGTTGCGGGCGTTCCGCCGGATTATTTTTCCGTAGACGGGCAACTTTGGGGCAATCCGCTCTACGACTACGACAAAATGAAGTGCGACGGGTTTAAATGGTGGAAAAGCCGCATACGCTCGGCGCTATCTCGCTACGATTATTTAAGAATAGACCACTTCCGCGGTCTCGACAGATTTTGGGCGATACCGATCGATATGCCGGCAAAAGACGGGAAATGGCTACCCGCTCCCGGACGGGAAATATTAAAAAACTTCAATAATCGACTTATAGCCGAGGATTTGGGCGTAATCGACGACGGCGTCCGCGACCTTTTGAAAACGTGCGGATACCCAGGTATGAAAGTATTGTTGTTTGCGTTTGACGGAAACCCGAACAATCCGTATCTGCCGAGCAACGTTGAAAAAAACAGCGTATGCTACGTCGGCACTCACGACAACGACACCGCTTACGGCTACGCTAAAAGTTTAAGTGCCGAGGCGTTCAAAGAGTTTAAAAGGCGTTTAAACGCGGCGCTGCCGAAGGGCGTTACGCCCGTCAAGACGAAGAAAGACGTCGCCGCCGCTTTGACGGAACTCGCTTTCTCGACGAAATCGGATTTGGCGATAATAAATTTTGCCGACGTTATAGGCGCGGACAACCGATACCGGATTAACACTCCGTCCACGGTAGGGAACTGGACTACGAGATATAAAAAAGAGGATTTCACGCCCGAAAATGCGAGTAGACTGAAACTCCTCGCAAAAAAATACAAAAGACTGATTTAAATCGGTCTTTTTTTATGAGCGGACGATTGAAATATTTTTTTCGAGTTCAATCTTTTGCGACACATATCCTTGTTTACGGCGAATTACGGTAGTAAAATAATCGCGGAGGAAAACCGTGAAGAAATTTTATTACAGGGAGCGACTAAACGCCTTCAGCGCGCCGGCGACATACGAACTTCCCGAGGCGTTTTTCCGAAAAAAGGAAGTGAAATCAGATTGAATACCGTTACTTATCAATACCTACTTGAAAAATGCGGCGCCGAGGCGGTTTGCTCGGCAATAGCGGTCTGTCTTATATCCGCTTTCGTCAAGAAGAAATTTAAGGTGAATAAGCGTATACAGACAGCCGTCGAACTGTCGTTATCGTTCGTAGTGGCGTTTTTGGTCGCTACGGTCGTAAAAGACGGCGATTACAGCGATTTAGTGAGCAGCGGACTCGGCACGGCAGGCGTTGCACTTGCCGTTTGCGGGTTTATATGCGGAGATTGCAAAGCCGCGCCGCTGACCGAGGACGCCGTGGACGTCATAGTAAATCTTAAAAGCGACAAGCCCGAAGAGATTAAACAGGCGCTTACGGAATTACCGGATCTCGGCATAACGCCGGAAGAGGCCGAGGCGATTGCGTTTTTGGCGGCGAAATTAAAGGAAAAAAATAAATAGCAATGCGCATACTCTATCTATGCGAAAAGAATTTGAAAAAATAGAGGAACTTCTTAAAAGAGCCAAGCCGAGCGAAATAGGCGACGCCTTAAAAACGTTAAAGGCGATAATAATTTCCGACGACGCTCGGCGCAAATAAAACGTTTTATCCGAAAAAGTCAGCCGCGACGCGGAAAACGCGCGGCATAGCGCTAAACGCTACGCTCGGCTTTGTCGGCAAATGTCCACACGAAATTTAAGGAATATAAAAAACCATCACGGCAAATATCCGTGATGGTTTTTTATATTCGTCGTTCTCGCCGAGAGGGACTACCGATTATAATATAAAATGGAGCGTTTTACCAAACGCTCCATTTTATATTATCCTAAAAATTCGGATTTAATATTTATGTCGCAATACTCGTTAAAGCGTTACTCCCGTTTTATAGAAAGCAATCTCTCTCACGTCTTCGCTCTTACACTTATACCCGCCGCTCAACGTTTTAATCAGTAAATCGTAAAGCGCTTTTTCGTCCATCGAATAGGCGTTGAAATCTATCCAATTGTCTTTAAAGTCGGACAATCTATCGTTCGAGGATATTTTCATCGTCGGGACGAACGTCGAAAACGGCGTGCCCCTGCCCGTCGTAAACAGCACTATCTGACAACCGCTCGCCGCAAGCGCCGTCGCCGCTATTAAATCGTTTCCCGGCGCGTTCAATGCCGACACGCCCTGCTCTTTTACAGGCTCGCCGTAACTTAAAACGTCGACTATCTCCGTACTACCCGCTTTTTTTACGCAACCCAACGACTTTTCTTCAAGCGTGGTTATTCCGCCTTTCTTGTTGCCGGGGCTGGGGTTTTCGTATACGGGAAAGCCTTGGCTGAGATAATAGTTTTTAAAATCGACTATCATCTTTTCGTACTTTTCAAAGACTTCGCGCGTTTTGCATTTATTCATCAGGAGTTGTTCCGCGCCGAACATCTCCGGGACTTCGGTCAGTATCGCGCTACCGCCGGCGGACACGATTTTATCAGATATTTTCCCCACGAGCGGATTTGCCGTTAAGCCCGAGTACCCGTCGCTGCCGCCGCATT
Source organism: uncultured Clostridia bacterium (assembly GCA_946628865.1). Taxonomy (GTDB): domain Bacteria; phylum Bacillota; class Clostridia; order Christensenellales; family Borkfalkiaceae; genus UBA10281. The sequence continues at coordinate 4,050 of CAMOXE010000074.1, forward strand.
TCAAGCCGATACAGAGTTCCTTTAAGTCTATCGGTTCTCGCTTTAAGTCTTTCGCTTTTGCCGCAAAACCTTTTATTATGTCAAGCCCGTATTCTATCTCGTCTTTTTCGTCCTGGCAGTTGAAATACGCTATATTGTCCCTGCCGTAAGGCTTTAAGTATTCTTTTATGCCGTCAAGAGAGTTGTTCTCGCAGCCCAAGCCGACGAATAACACGAAACTCGCGTTCGGGTTGAGCGCGACCGAACATAATAATTTCTTTATGTTTTCGTTGTCTTGACCCAACTGACTGCAGCCGAACTGGTGAGTAAGGGCAAATATGCCGTCTATACTGCCGGATATATACTTTTGCGAAAGAGTTTCAAGTCGTCTGCAGACGTTATTTACGCAACCGACAGTCGGGATTATATATATCTCGTTTCTTATGCCCGCCCTGCCGTTTTTGCGTTTATAGCCCGAAAACGTCGCCTTTTCGGCGGATGGCTCGGTAAATACGGGATTATAGGAATATTCGACCGTCTCGTCCAGGTGCGATTTTACGTTATGCGTATGTACCCACTCGCCCTTTTTTATGTCCGACGTGGCTTTGCCTATAATTTCGCCGTATTTGATGACGTATTCGCCCGCGGAAATATCCCGCAAAGCAAATTTATGCCCCGCGGGGATCTGTTTATTCCCGACTAAGCAGACGCCGACGTTGTCTTTTTCGTTTATTATTATTTGGTCTTTCATAATTACAATAACTTATAATCTCCGCCGATTATTGCCTTGACGTTCGCTTTGACTTGCTCCGCAAAGCCTTTATAAGCGGTCAGGTCTTCGCCCCAGACCTTTTCGTCTTTCATAAACTCTATTACGCAACCGCCGACGACGAAGTAATCAAGATACGGAATATCGTCTTTGATTTCTATCGTTCTCGTCGGAAGTTCTGCGTAATACTTGCCGTCGTCGCCCTTTTTTAAGATTTTATACGTCGCCATCAGGTATGAAAAACCGATCGTCAGATTGCGCGGGATTTTGCCGTATCTTTCGTAATAATCCTTAAAACTCGGCAAATCGCGCGCGCGCCACTTGCTTATAGCGTTAAGCGCTATACTCGTAAGTTGATGGTTAAGGTATGGGTTGAAAAATCGTTCTATTACGCTGTCCGCAAATTCCGTCGTCGCCGTAATATCGGCTGAAACGAAAGGTATTATCTCGTCTTTTAAAGTATCGTTTACGAATTTAAGCAGCGTTTCGTCTTTCATACAATCGTAAACGGTTTCTTTGCCGTACCAAAGCCCTGCGGGAACTAAATTCGTATGGCTGCCGTTAAGCACGCGGACTTTCCTCTTTTTATAGTATTTTATATCTTTCGTCAAAACCA
>CAMOXE010000075.1 GCA_946628865.1 uncultured Clostridia bacterium
CGTCTCCTCTTCGTCCATAAAGCCCACGTAATCTGTTATACTGAAAGATTGTTCAGCCTCTACGGGCTATTACTGTTCTTGGTAGTAAACTTCGACTTCGGTTGTGAAATCGTTGTATTTTACGGTAAACGAATCAACGCCCGGCTCGTATCCGATTATTTCGTAATTGTAAATCTGTTTGCGGTCGTCGTTGTCGTAGATTTCTTCAAAATACAATAAATTGCGAATATCGTCCAAAGTCGCGCCGTTTTCGATATATATCGCGCTGTTGCAGTCGTAATCAACGACGCAAAGGTTTTCGGGGTCGTAGACGTGCGCGTATATAGTATAAGTCGTACTCGTATCGACATCGACGTGGGTAACCGTTAAAGCGTAATCTCCGCGCTCGCTGAAATCTTCGACTTCGGTTTCGCCCTCGCCGTCGGTTTTTACGATTTTATCGATTGTAAAGCCTGTTAATGTTTTCCACCAAGTACTCGTATCATCGGTATATTTGACTGCAATTTCAACGCGATCTTTAACGTCTGAAACTTGTTCGTCTTTTTTGATAAGAAGCGGGCCGTCGTATTCTCCGGTTGCTTTAACTTTGTCAAAGTTGCAAATAATTACTTCTATATCAACGAAAGAGTGTTTCGTAAGATATATGCGAACTTCGTTCGTCCCTTGCACGCTGCTGTCGAAACCTTCTATCCAATACTCATTGAAGTCTATTTGTTTGTCGTCCTCGTCGAAAACGTAAACGGATAATTCGGCTCTTAAATCCGCCTCTGTTGCGTTAAGCCCCAGAATTATATACCCCGAGTCGTCTTTTGTTTGAACTCCGTAACCGTTTTGAAGTCTCGGGTCTTGCTCGTATTCGTCATCGCCTGCGTTTTCGCCGCCTTGGTCGCCGCCGTCATCGTAATCGTTTCCGCCGTTTATCATGGCGAGTATTACGTCTTTTATGGACGCGGGAGCGCCGTCTATTTCAAACGCGCGGTAGTATTGAGCGTTATATTTGATAGAATCGCCGTATAAAAGATTAATCAATTCGTTCGCGTTCGCATAGACGTAGTTATCGCTTACTACGAAATCGACAATAGCCTTTTCGCCGTTATAATTAACGGTTGCGGTAAAATAATCTTTGCCCGTGCCGAAGATTATATTCGACGTATGTACGATAGCCTCGACTGTTATCGTCGTATCGTTAAACGGCATAACGAGCGGCAACGAAATTTTTACGTTCGGCAAAATTTGCGAGAATTCAACGGTCTCTACCTCTTCAATCTCTTCAAATTCTTCAAACGGGACTTGTAAAGTTTTTTGAAGTCCTTCCGCCGCAACGGTAACGTCTACGAAGTCCTTATCGTCGGAAACTTTAGCCTCCACTATTTCATAATCGACTTCGCGTTTACCGCTATCCGATACGAGGTTGACGGTTATCGCGTCGTACATATCCCTATAAGAAATATAGGTGCAGACCAACTCTTTATCGACGTTTACTTCAAGCGCATAAAAAGGCGCCGCGGCGTCGTTGTCCTCGTCGTTCACGGCGGTCTTGTCGTCGCCGCAAGCCGTCAAGGCGATTGCCGTTGTCAGCGTAAGCGCCAACGTAAGCAGGGTAATTAAAAATTTCTTTTTAATCATGATTTACTTATCTCCTTATAACTTCGCGCTTTCGCGCAAATTTTTTACAGTTTGAATTTTATTTTTTTCAGTTTCGCAAAACAGGGTAAGCCGTTTTCGTATCTGACTTTGTTTTCGCCGACGATAAGCGGGGAGGCGTAATTTTTAAACTCGGTTTTGAGGTTTGATTTGTCAAAATCTATCCATTCTTTCGGAATCGCCTTTTCCGCGTTCGCCACTTCGGAAAGCGGAACGGGGATATATTCTACTTCGTAATTACCTATCCGCTTTATAGCGACCATTTTACCGCTTATTCCGCTCGTCGCGAGTTTTACCGCCGTGCGCCCGCTTTCAAAAGCCTCTTCGACGTCCGTTTTTGACGCGCAATGCGCGGCGCAGCGCTGCAAGATATTCAGTTCTATCGCCTTGCACTTTATATTCAAACGCGCTTTTATTTCGTCTTTAAGCGCGGCGCAGACTCCGCCGAGTTTGGTGTGTCCGAACGCGTCGACGTTGGCGCTGTCCTCTCCGACCAAAGTCCCGTTATCGTATTTTATGCCCTCGGACACGGCGACTATGCAATGGTTTTTGCGCGATAATACGTCTTTGACGTCGGATATGAATTTTGCTTTTGAAAACGGAACTTCCGGCAGATAGACCAGATCCGTTTCTTCGGATAAACTCGCGGCGGCGGCGAGCCAGCCCGCGTTTCTGCCCATTATTTCGAGTATTATAACGATCTTGTCGCCGTAGATCTTCGCGTCGAGCGCGACTTCTTCGCAAACGGTGGCGACGTACTTCGCCGCGCTGCCATAGCCGGGGCAGTGATCGGTAAGCGCCAAATCGTTGTCTATGGTCTTGGGTATGCCGATAACGTTTATTTCATAGCCGATTTTTTCCATATACGCGGCGATTTTATCGCAGGTATCCATACTGTCGTTCCCGCCGTTATAGAAGAAATATCTGACGTCGTATTTCTTGAAAATTTCCAAAAGGCGCTTATAATCGGTATCGTCGGCGGCGAAATCTTTCATTTTGTATCTTACCGAGCCGAACGCCATCGCGGGGGTAAACTTAAGGGCTTGCAGTTCGTTTAAGTCCTCTTTCCCCATATCCGAAAAATTCTCTTCCAAAACGCCTTTAATGCCGTTTTCCGCGCATAATACGTCGGTGATTTGCTCGGATTTAAGCGCCTCGATTACTCCGCCCGCGACGCTTGCGTTAATTACGGCGGTAGGTCCGCCGGACTGTGCGAAAATCGCTCTTCCTTTCAAATTTTTCATATCAGCAAAGCGTCTCCGCCATTTCGTAGAGTTTTACGTTAAACTCTTTTTTAATAGAAAGCGCGTCGGTTATATCCATATCGATTATTTCGTTGTTCTTTATTCCGACGACCCTGTTGGTAAGTCCTTTTCTCAACACGTCTATCGCCCTTGCGCCGAAACGCGCCGCGAGCATTCTGTCCGCCATAGACGGTGCGCCGCCTCTTTGGATATGCCCGAGCGTCGTCAGTTTGGTGTCAAGACCCGTCATGACGGGCAGCGCCGCGCGTACCTGATCCACGTCGCCCGCGCCCTCTGCGAATATGAGTATATTCGAGCGTTTTCCCAGCGCTTTATTCTTGTTGATAGCCTCGGCAATCTTGTTTAAGTCGTATTTGACTTCGGGAACGAGGATAAACTCCGCACCGCCGCAAATACCCGCGTATAAGGCAATATCTCCGCAGTGTCTGCCCATGACTTTGATTACCGAAACTCTGTCGTGCGAAGTCATCGTGTCGCGGAGGTTGTTTATAGCCCAAAGCACGGTGTTTACAGCCGTGTCGAAACCGAGTGTGTAATCGGTGTAGGCGAGGTCGTTATCTATTGTGCCGGGGATTCCCACTACGTTTATGCCCTGTTCGTCCGAAAGCGCTTTCGCACCCGTAAACGAGCCGTCGCCGCCTATTACCACCAGACCTTCGACTCCGTATTTTTTCAGATTGTCCGCGGCGAGTTTTCTCGTCTCGGGGAGTTTGAATTCAAGGCATCTCGCGGACTTTAAAATAGTCCCGCCGCGCTGAAGAATATCGCATACGGTGTGAGTGTCCATCTTGAATATCTCGCCGTTTTTAAGACCCTCGTAGCCTCTTTCTACGCCGTAAACCTCCATGCCGGAGTTTAACGCTCTTCTCGTTACCGCTCTTATCGCGGCGTTCATGCCCGGCGCGTCTCCGCCGCTCGTTAAAATAGCAATTTTCTGCATTTTTCTACCTTCCTATAGTATAAATTTTATATCGCTTTCGTCGAGTAATGACAAAAGTTCGTTTCTTAGTCCTTGGCAATCTCTTACGCTTAGCGACGCCTTGTAGTTCTTGCCGTCGATTTTGAAATAAGTCAGAATATCTCCGGGGTAAGTCGAGAGAATATCGAGCAGTTCGTCTTTCGCCGCGATCGTTTCTTCGTTCAATACGAGGCAAAGATACTGCTGTTTTTTCTCTTTAACTTCTTCTTTTTCGGTTTCGGTCTCGTTTACGCTGTCTAAGTGATCGACAAGTATCGTCGGCTTTTTGCCGTCGCGGAGTTGAAGTCTGCCCTTTATTTTGACGAGTTGCTCGGGCTTTAAAAACGCCTTGTACTGCTCGTATTTTTTGGGGAAGAACACGCACTCCACACTGCCGTACACGTCCTCAACCATCGCAAAGCACATGGACTGTCCGCTTTTCGTATTGATTTTGTCCGCCGACGAGATTATTCCGCCCATATACACCTGCATATCGTTTTTCACGTCGGTATAGACCGTCTCGCCCTCTTCGTTTTCCTCGGTATTGGCGAGGTATTCGGTCGTAAACGTGCAGTCTTTGAATTTATCCATATACTGATCGAGCGGATGCCCCGAAACGTAAACGCCCGTAACGCTCTTTTCGAGCGAAAGTTTGGTCTTGCTGTCGTAATCTTTGAGTGCGGGGTAGTTTACCGTGAAAGTGTCGTCCTCTTCGATTATGTCGCCGAAAAGGCTCATCTGATTGCTTTCGCGCTGTTTCGCTATAAGCGCGACTCTCGAAATGAGGTCCTCTTCTACCGCCATGAGTTGAGTTCTGAACTTTCCGAACCTGTCGAACGCCCCCGCGTAGATAAGGTTTTCCACAAGACGCTTGTTTAATACTTTGCTTTCGCACCTCGAAATGAAATTTTCAAACGAAGTATACGCTCCGTGAGTTTCGCGTTCTTTGACGATGCTGTCTATCGCGGAAAGCCCTATGCCTTTTATAGCCGCCAAGCCGTAGCGTATCTGTTTGTTTTTAACGCTGAAAAGCCCGACGCTTTCGTTTATGTCCGGCGGAAGAACGCGTATGCCCTCTTCCTTGGCGTAAGATATATAGTTCGTTATTTCTTCGATGTTGGTTATTCTGTTATTTAAGACCGCGGTTAAAAATTCCGCCTCGTAGTAGCATTTAAGGTACGCGGTCTGATAGGTTACCACCGAATAAGCCGCCGCGTGCGATTTGTTGAAGGCGTATTTTGCGAAGTCTTTCATCTCGTCCCAGACTTTTTTCGCGACTTCTTCCGGCACGCCGCGCTTTATGCAGCCGTCTATCGCCCTGGAAATTTTGCCGTGCTTATCCACGCTCTCCGGCTTGCCGTTTAAAAAGACGACTTCCTCTTTTATCATGTCCTCGACTTTCTTCTTGCCCATCATGCGCCTTACCATGTCCGCCTGACCGAGCGTATAGCCTGCGAGGTCCTGAACTATTCTCATTACTTGCTCTTGGTAGACTATGCACCCGTAAGTCTGCTTTAAAATCGGCTCGAGCAGGGGATGAGCGTAGGTAACGAGTTCGGGGTTGTGCTTATTTTTGACGAATCGCGGAATCGAATCCATAGGTCCCGGGCGGTAAAGCGACACGGCGGCTATTATATCCTCCAAACAGGTCGGGCGGAGTTCTTTGAGGAACTTCTGGAAGCCCGCAGATTCCACTTGGAATATCGCTTTCGTGTTTCCCGAAGAGAGAAGTTCGTAGACCTTTTGATCGTCGTAGCCCATTGCGGAAAAGTCTACGTTTACGCCGTAGTTTTCCTTGGCGTATTCTATCGCCATTTTTATATCGGACAAGTTCCTTAGTCCCAGAAAGTCCATTTTCAAAAAGCCGAGGTGTTCGAGTTCCACGCCCGTGTATTGGCTCGTGATGTCGTCGCCGTTTCTGCCGAGGGGCATGTGCCTGTCGAGTATGTCCGCGCCGATTATAACTCCGCACGCGTGGGTGCTTGCCTGCCTGGGCGAATCCTCCAGCCTTATCGCTATATCTATGACTTTTTTTACTTCCGGACTGTCGTTGTACATTTCCATCAGTTCGGGAACGGAGTAGTCCACGCCGAAGTCCTTAGCGCCTTCTTTCGGGTGATACTGTCCGAACGCCTGACGGAGTATATTCGGTCTTTTAAGTTCTATTTCCTTGCCGTTTTTGGTAAATTTAAAGGGTAGCGCTTTGGATAGTCTGTCCGTTTCGGAGTACGGCATTTTTAAAACTCTGCCGACGTCTTTGATGGCGTTTTTAGCCGCCATTGTACCGAAAGTTACTATTTTGCAGACTCTGTTTTCGCCGTATTTGCGCTTGACGTAGTCTATGACTTCTTGCCTGCGGCTATCCTCAAAGTCGACGTCGAAATCGGGTGCGGAAACTCTTTCGGGGTTTAAAAATCTCTCGAAATAGAGTTCGTATTTCAAGGGGTCTATATCCGTGATATTGATCAGATACGCAACTATAGAGCCTGCGCCCGAACCTCTGCCCGGTCCGACGGAAATACCCATTTTTCTCGCCGCGTTTATATAGTCCCAGACGATCAGATAGTATTCGATAAATCCGAGTTTGGATATAACGGCGAGTTCGGTTTCGATTCTGTCGCGTATGGCGGGCGTTTCTTCTCCGTACTTCTTTTTTATTCCCTCGTCGATGAGTTTACGGATATATACCGTCGGCTCGTCGCCGTTTTCGGGGTAGTAGTGCGGAAACATATAGTGTCCGTATACGAACCCGAAATTACATTTAGCGGCTATCTCGAGCGTGGTGTCGAGCGACGCCTCGTCGCCGGGGAAGAGCGATAACATCTCGTCGTAAGTCTTTAAATAGAACTCGTCGTTCGGGAATTTCATTCTCTTCGGGTCGTCGTAGTCCGCGCCCATCTGCACGCACATCAGAACGTCTTGCGACGTCGCGTCCGACTTTTCGATATAATGCACGTCGTTGGTCGCGACAGTCTTTATTCCGTATTTGGCGGCATAAAGCCTTAAATATTTGTTTACCTCTTGCTCTTCGGGGAGGAAATGGTTTTGGAGTTCCAGATAAAAATCTTCGCCGAAAACTTCCTTATACCATTTTACCAGCCTCTCCGCCTCGTCGAAGTTTCTGTTTAAAATCGCTTGCGGAATAGTTCCCGCAACGCATGCGGACATACAAATCAAGCCTTCCGAATGCTCTTTTAAAGTGGGTAAATCTATTCTCGGTTTATAGTGAAAGCCGTCGCGAAACGCGATTGCGTTTAAAAGGGATAAATTTTTATAGCCCGTTTCGTCTTTGGCAAGAAGTATTTGGTGGTTTAATTTTTGTTTGCCCGTTTTTACGGTTAAATCGTCCGCGACGTAAAATTCTGTGCCGATTATCGCCTTGACGCCCTCTTTTTCGCATGCGTCGAAAAACGATACCGCACCGTACATGTTTCCGTGGTCGGTTATCGCTACCGCAGGCATACCGAGTTCTTTAACGCGCCGAGTGAGCGAGGATATCCTCGCCGCTCCGTCTAAGATACTGTATTCCGTATGAAGATGTAAATGTACGAACTCTTTCATATCAGTCCATAAATCTTATTACTATTTCGCTTTGAACGTATAAACGTTCGGGTTTTATGCGTAATCGCCTATCGTCAATATCGATAAACGGCAATACTTCTTTTATCTTTTCGGCGTATTTTTGCCTGAAGTCCGAGCCGAATCTGTCTTTGAAGTCGGAAAACTCAAATCCGTCCGAAGTCCTGAGTTTAAGCATTATGTACTCGAATTCCGCCTCGTCGCCCTCGATAACTTCGCCGAATATCTCGGGGGATTTATCTCTGAGTATGCAAGCCGTGTATTCGTCTATCTTTTCGGTATTGGTAAATCGTCTGTTTCCTATAAACGACGACGCCGAAACCCCGAAGCCGATATATTCGCCTCTGTTCCAATAATTGAGGTTGTGCCTCGATACTTTTCCGTCTTTCGCGAAGTTGGATATTTCGTAGCGGACGAATCCCTTTTTCGCTAAGTAATCCACCGCAAAATCGTACAAGTCCGCCGTTTCGTCCTCGGAGGGAAGATCCCCGTTTAAGTACTTTCCGAAAATCGGCGTGCCTTCCTCGGGTTTTAGCGCATAGCAGGATATATGGCTCGCGCCCGAGTCCGTCGCGAGGTCTATCGACTTCTTTACGTCCTCTTCGGTCTGGTTTTCAAGACCTATTAAAATATCCGCGCTGAAGTTTTCGTCTTTCAACAGTTTTGCGGCGGCCAGAAAGTCCGCGGCGGTGTGGATACGGTTAAGAGCGGAAAGTTGTCTATCGTCCGCGCTTTGCAGCCCCACGCTGAAACGGTTTACGCCGAGAGATTTGTAGATCTTGAGTTTTTCTTCCGTCAAAGTGCCGGGGTTTATCTCTATCGTTATTTCCGCAGTTTCGGTAATTTTATAGAAATTTCTCAGTTGCTTTATCGCGCCGAAGATATATTTCGGCTCGACGAAAGACGGCGTGCCTCCGCCTATATAAACGCTGTCGAACTCGTAATTTTTTAAACTTTCCGCCTTCGCCTTTATCTCTTTATACAGACACGCGAAGTAGAGATCCGCCTTGCCGATCTCTTTCGGGTAAGACGCAAAATCGCAGTAAGTGCATTTGGATTTGCAAAACGGAACGTGAATATATATTCCCGCCATAATCAATTATCGCTGTCGATTTTAAGTATCGACATAAACGCCTCGCTCGGAACTTCCACCGACCCTAATTGCCGCATCTTCTTTTTTCCTTCTTTTTGTTTTTCGAGGAGTTTTCTCTTTCTCGTAATATCACCGCCGTAGCACTTGGCGAGGACGTCTTTGCGCATCGCCTTTACGGTCTCTCTCGCGATGACCTTTCCGCCGACGGCGGCTTGGATAGGCACCTCGAAGAGTTGGCGCGGTATTACGTCTTTCAGCCTTTCGGCGAGCGCCCTGCCGCGGGGGTACGCCTTGTCCTTATGCACGATGAGCGAAAGCGCGTCGCATATTTCGCCGTTCAGCATCATATCGAGTTTTACGAGTTCGCTTTTTTCGTAGCCTTTCAGTTCGTAGTCGAATGACGCATAGCCGCGCGTTCTGCTCTTTAACCCGTCGAAAAAGTCGAATATTATCTCGTTTAAAGGCAGTTTGTAGTTGAGTTTTACGCGTTTCGCGTCGAGATAAGTCATATCCGTAAACACGCCGCGCTTTTCTTGGCAAAGATCCATTATCGCACCGACGTAGTCGGGGGGAGTGAATATATTAGCCTCGATTATCGGCTCTTCGCAATAATCTATGCTCGATACGTCCGGGAAACGGCTCGGGTTGTCCACCGTGACCACGCTCCCGTCCGTTTTATGTACCTTGTACGATACCGACGGCGCGGTAGTGATTATGTCAATATCGAACTCTCGCTCTATTCTCTCTTGTATTATCTCCATATGGAGAAGTCCCAAAAATCCGCAGCGGAACCCGAACCCCAAGGCCGTGGAGTTGTCCGGCTCGAACGTAAGCGACGCGTCGTTTAATTTCAGTTTAAGCAAAGCCTCTTTAAGGTCGTTATATTTCGAGCCGTCGAGCGGATAAATCCCGGAAAACACGACCGGTTGAACGCTTTTATAGCCTGCGAGCGGCTCTTTTGCGGGGCGGAGAGCCTCGGTTATCGTGTCGCCCACCTTTATATCTTCTATACTCTTAATGCTCGCCGCGATATATCCTACCTCGCCCGAGGACAGCGATTTTTTGGGTATGAGTTGCGGATTGAAAGTCCCCACTTCCGTAACGTCGAACTGCTTATCGCCTTTGAAAGTTTTTATCTTCATACCCGGCATGACCGTGCCGTCCATTATCCGAACGAAACAGATTACGCCTTTGAAATTGTCGTAATACGAATCGAAAATAAGCGCTTTAAGCGGCGCGTCGTCGTCGCCCTTTGGCGGCGGAACGTCCTCCACTATTTTTTCGAGTACTTGGTCTATGTTTATGCCGTTTTTCGCGGAAATCCTCGGCGCGGACGAGCCGTCGAGACCGATAACGTCCTCAATCTCTTTCGCCGTTTCGTCGGGGTTTGCCGAGGCAAGGTCTATTTTGTTTATTACCGGCACTATTTCGAGGTTGTTGTCCAGCGCGAGATAGCAATTCGCGAGGGTCTGAGCCTCTATCCCTTGAGTGGCGTCCACGATGAGTATTGCGCCCTCGCATGCGGCGAGAGACCGAGAAACTTCGTAAGTAAAATCGACGTGACCCGGGGTATCGATAAGGTTAAAGACGTAGTCTTTGCCGTTTTTCGCCTTATATGCCATGCGCACCGGCGTAAGTTTAATTGTTATGCCCCTTTCGCGCTCTAAGTCCATCGAGTCTAAAAGTTGCTCTTCCATATCCCTTTCGGCAACTTGACCCGTAAGTTCCATAAGCCTGTCCGCCAAAGTGGATTTTCCGTGGTCTATATGCGCTATTATGCAAAAATTTCTTATATTTTCCTTTATCTTTTCAGCCACTTCGGATTTTACTCCATATTATACTACTATATATTATATATATTTTTAAGAATAAAATCAAGTCTTTGTTATGCAAATTTCGGCAAAATATATTTTTGTTAGTCATAGAAAACAAACTATGGTTAAATCGTTGACAAAAGAGAGTGAAAGCGGTTATAATTATCGTATGAACAGAATTGAAGATAACAGTTGGATTATTAAAAGACCTATCGCGCACCGCGGACTACACGACGAATTTTTACCCGAAAACAGCAAGGCGGCGTATGAAAACGCGATAAAAAACGGGTATCCCATCGAGATGGATATTCAACTTACCAAAGACGGAGAACTCGTTTGCTTTCACGACGACAATATGAAACGAATGACCGGGGTGGACGCGTTCGTCTACGACAAGACTTTGTCGGAAATCCGAGAAATGCGTTTAGCGGGAACGGACGAGGGAATAATGACTTTCGGAGAGTTTTTGAAACTTGTCGGGGGGAAAGTTCCGCTTATGATAGAGATAAAGACCACGGCGAGGTATAAAGAAGTCGCCGAAAAGACCGTTCGGGCGCTCGACGGATATACGGGCGAGTTCGCCGTGCAGTCGTTCGATCCGCGAATAATAAAAGTCGTAAGGCAATCCGCGCCCGAGATAATCCGCGGGCAACTTATCTGCCGCAAGCGACATAAAGGCGTGGCGTATTATAAGGACTTTCTGCTTCGCCACGGACTGCTCAACTTTTTGTCCAAACCGGATTTTATCAATATGAACGTGGAGTGTTTGCCTGTGCCGAAGCGCATAAAGCGCGGCAGAAGGGTTATTTCCTGGACGATAAGAACCGAAAGCGATAAGGAAAAGGCGTATAAATACGCCGAAAACGTTATATTTGAAAAAATGCGCATATGAGGCGATAATAAACTTATAGCGAGGCTTTTATTAAATAAATCATGAAAAAGAATTATACCGTAACCGGCATGACGTGTTCGGCTTGCAGCGCGAGAGTGGAAAAATGCGTCAACAAAATCGACGGTGTTTTAAGCGCGAGCGTAAACTTAATAAGCGGAAGTCTAACGGTCGAGAGCGAAAGCGATCTGACCGAAGAAATAGTTAAATCCGTCAAAGCCGAGGGCTACGGCGTAAAGATCGGCACGGATAAAAAACGCGACGTATCTCAGGCTGAAAAACTCAAAAGGCGGCTGCTTATATCCGTACCGCTCGTCGTCATATTGATGTATATCGCAATGGGGCATATGATAGATCTGCCGCTCCCGCCGTTTCTGCACGAGCCTACGGCGTTTGCCGCGGTGCAAGCGGCTATAGCGCTGCCTGCGATGATAGTAAACGGCAAGTATTATACCGTCGGATATAAAAAACTCTTTAAAGGCGCGCCCAATATGGATTCGCTCGTGGCGCTCGGTTCGTCGGCGTCGTATATTTACGGCGTTTTCGCGCTCGTCATGATAGCGACGGGCAAAAACGTCGAATTATACAAATCCAACCTCTATTTCGAGGGCGCGGCGAAGATAGTAACGCTTATTACCGTCGGCAAGTATCTCGAGGAGCGTTCCAAGGGCAAGACGATGAGCGCGATAGAAAAACTCGTCGACTTAACTCCCGAACGCGCAACCGTCTTACGGGGCGGCGTCGAAGTCGAAA
>CAMOXE010000076.1 GCA_946628865.1 uncultured Clostridia bacterium
AAAGGCTATTTCACGGTTAAAGACGGCTCAGCCATAATCGCGTTTAAAGCGGGCGAAGAATTTTCGTTCAATATCGCCGCGTCGCACTCGGATTCGCCGTGTTTTAAATTGAAAAAAGGCACGCTGATTTCCGACAATTACAGAAAATTCAACGTGGAAAAGTACGGCGGCGGGATAATTTATTCGTGGCTTGACAGACCGCTTACCGTGGCGGGACGGCTTATCGTAAAGGACGGAGACGCGCTCGAGAGCGTTTTGTTTAAGTCCAAGCACAATTTCGTTATACCGTCGGTTGCGATACACTTTAACCGCAACGTAAACGACGGCGTGAAATTCGACGCGCAAAGAGACACTTCCGCTATCGAAAGCATTTTGAACAAAACTTCGCTCGAAAGCGAAATTTCGGAATTTACACGCGGCAAGGAAGTCGTCGACGCGGATTTATATCTCGTCTGCGACGAGCGCCCATTTGTTTGCGGCGCTGCGGACGAACTCATATCTACCCCAAGAGCGGACGATTTGACTTCGGCGTTCGCGTCGATCAAAGCGCTTGAAAAGTCCGCACCGAAGTCGATTAACGTGGTTTTTATCGCCAACAACGAAGAAGTCGGCAGTATGACCAAGGCGGGCGCCGCGTCTACTTTCTTAAGCGACGTTTTAAGGCGCGTGGCGCTTGCGCTCGGAAAAACCGAAGAGGATTATGCTTGCGCGCTCGACGGTTCGTTTATGCTCTCTTGCGACAACGCCCACGCCGTACACCCGAATAAACCGGAATTATCCGACCCCGCGTCGAGAGTGGTTTTGGGCGGAGGAGTAGTGATAAAACACCACGGCAATATGAATTACACGACGGACGGTTTTTCTTCCGCCGTGATAAAGACGGTTTTCGATAAAGCAAACGTAAAATATCAGGATTTTTATATGCGTTCGGATCTGCCGTGCGGCGGAACGCTCGGGGCGATAAGCGGAACTCGCGTTTCGATACGCTCGGCGGATATAGGAATCGCTCAACTTGCCATGCACTCCGCCGTAGAGACTTTCGCCGCGGCGGACGAAACGGAAATCGAAAAGGGGCTTACCGCTTTTTTCTCGGTTGCTTTTAGACCGCTTAATGAGAAATTTTTGATAGTATGGTAAATAAAAACAGGGCAATAGCGCTTTTAATCGCGGTTTTATGTATTTTTGCGGCCATGTCCGCGGGGTGCAAAAAAGAAGAAAGTTATTACGATAAAAAGATCGGAATTTTTGCGCGGGAAAATAAAACGGCAAAGGATATAGATATTGTATTTTTAGGCGACAGTCTTACTGACTTTTATAACGTTAAGGAATATTTTCCAAGTTATAAAGTTCTCAATCGCGGTATAGCCGGCGACACGACGGACGGGCTTTTGAAAAGACTTGAAGTATCGGTTTATAAAGTCAAGCCAAAAGTAGCGACTTTGCTTATCGGCATAAACAATATAACGACTATGTTCCGCGATTATGAGGATATTTTAAAAGCCTTGAAGGAAAACATCCCCGACGCGAAGATTGTCGTCATTTCGCTTTTACCCACGAACAAGGCGTGCGCGGGGTACAACGAATTGATAGCGGAAAGCAATAAAAACGTCAAGACTTTGGCTGAAAAGTACGACTGCGTCTACGCCGACTTACACGCTCTGCTTACAGACGCCGAAACCGGTATGGCAAAAGACGAATACACGGTTGACGACGGGCTACATATAAGCGTAGCGGGCTACGAAGTAATAACCGAATATTTAAGCGGCATTTTCTCGAACTTGATTTAAATTTAAAATAAAACACGGCGCAATCCGCGAAATCGCGGATTGCGCCGTGTTTTATTAAGAGAGTTACACTTTTATTACTTTTTTATAACCGTTGCCGTGTTTTACACACCTCGACACCCGACTTAAAGTCGCGGAAGATATATTCGTTTCGCCGATAATTCGTTCGTAAGTTTCGCCCGCAATCAGAAGTTTTGCCGCCTCTAAGCGCTGCGCCATCGCGTCTATTTCCTTATAAGTGCAAAGATCGTCGAAAAACGCTTTGCAATCCTCTTTTGTCTTAAGACCTACTATCGCCTCATATAGTTTTTCATGGTATCCGTTCATTTCCTCTGACATTTTCCCTTTCTCCCCTTTTCAGAAATTTTCACTGCTTTTCGATAAGAAATTTTTGAGTTTTTCGGACCTCGGATTATTAAACACCTCGTCGGGCGTTCCTTCTTCTTCTATAACGCCGTTTGCCATAAACAATATTTTATCCGAAACGTTTCTCGCGAACTCCATTTCGTGAGTGACTATAATCATCGTTCTACCCTCTTCTTTGAGGGCTTTTATTACTTTTAAGACCTCGCCGGTAAGTTCCGGGTCGAGCGCGGAAGTCGGCTCGTCGAAACATAAAATTTTGGGTTTTAAAGCGAGCGCCCTCGCGATCGCTACCCTTTGCTGCTGTCCGCCGGAGAGTTCGCAAGGATACGCCTTTGCCTTTTCTTTCAGCCCGACTTTAGAAAGCAACGCGTCGCACTCGGCGTCTATCGCGGCCTTGCCTGCGGATATAAATTCGCGTTTTTCGGCTCCGGAATTGAATTTGCGTTTCTTACACTCGTCTCTAAACTTATAATACGGCGAAAGTTTTACGTTCTTTTCAACGGTAAAATGCGGAAACAGATTAAACGATTGAAATACCAACCCGAAATTCAACCTCTTTACCGTTAAATCTTTTTCTTTCTGACTTCCGTTAAAGAGCATTTCGCCTTCGAGCGTTATTTCGCCCGCGTCCGCCCTTTCGAGAAAGTTCACGCAACGGAGCAGCGTAGTCTTTCCGGATCCGGACGAGCCTATAATAGATACGACTTTGCCCTTTTCAAGCGAAAAAGAAATACCTTTAAGAATCTTTTCGCTCGTAAAACTCTTTTCTAAATTTTTAACGTTAAGATAGCCCATTTCTTTCTCACTTTATCGTATATTTGTTCGTCTTTTTCTCTATTTTAGACATCAAAAACGCCACGACTAAATTAAACAAATAGTATATAATCGCCGCAGCCGCATAGGGCAGCATACTGACTTCGCTCGAAGCAAGTCTTTTGGCTTTGGTAAACATTTCGACCTGACCTATCGCAAACGCAAGCGACGTATCCTTTACAAGCGTTATTATCTCGTTAGTCATCGCCGGGAGTACGCGTTTTATAACTTGCGGCAGTATTACAACGAAAAAAGTTCGGCTTTTGCTTAAGCCAAGTACTTTCGCCGCCTCATACTGTCCC